>JAZRYO010000001.1:0-2690 GCA_045600785.1 Christensenellaceae bacterium
GTTGTGTTTTATCTTGACTTTACGGGAAGATACTTGACCGCACTCGGAGTGTTTGCGATAGCGTCTATCACCGACTTTTTCGACGGTAAGATAGCGAGAGAACGCAATTTGATAACCGACCTTGGCAAATTTTTAGACCCCATTGCCGATAAAGTTTTGGTACTTGCGGGAATAACCGCAATGCTTACCGACCCCACGGATAGCAACCTGTTTTTGCAAATAGGAAATGCGGGGCTTATTTTCGGCGGAGTAGGTATGACGATTATAATAGCAAGGGAAATGGCGGTTGCGTCTTTGCGTATGATGGCGGCAAAAAAAGGAGTCGTTCTTGCGGCAGATAAAATGGGAAAGGTAAAAACTTTCTTTTCGGATATAACTATAATTGTTCTTTTATTTGCAGGCGACTTTTTGACGATATCCCATAACTTCGGACTAATCGTCGATTACGTCGGGCTTGTTTTCTACGCTATTTCGGTAGTGCTTACCGTACTTTCCGGAACGCAATATTTAGTTAGAAACAAGGGAGTATTTATCGACTGATGGTAAACGACGAAGTATGCTTTAAGGTTTACGGACTCGAAGACGTACTTTTAGAAAAATACGTTAAAGAGATAAGTTCGTCAAGCGGTGCGGAAATCAAAATAAGCGGAAATTACCCCGACAATAAATTGACGGTTTTAGGTCAAGGCGACAGTTTGGATAAAGCCGAGAAAGAAATAGTTAAACGGCTTAAACGGTATATCTATGCGGAGTGCGATATGACCTTGCAAGAAACTCTCGTGTTTTTACTTAAACTCCGTAAACTTAAATTGTCGGTTGCGGAATCGTTTACGGGCGGAACGTTGTCTTCTACGGTCATATCCGTCCCCGGCGCAAGCGAAGTGTTTTACGAAGGGATAGTGTCTTACGACAGCGAATCGAAGATAAGAAGATTAAAGGTCAATCCCGATTCGATAAGGTACAAGCACCCCGTTTCAAAAGAAGTCGCAGGCGAAATGGCGAGCGGACTGTATTTAAGCGGTGTTCCCGACGTAACGCTATCAACTACGGGCATTGCAGGTCCTTCGTCCGACGATTCGAATTTTCCGGTTGGACTTTGTTATATAGGCGTTGGAATAAAAGGAAAAATAAAAGTTTACCGCTACGAATTTACGGGCGATAGACGTGAGATTATTAAACTCGGCACAAATACGGCACTGTTTTTAGCCGTAATGAATATAAAAAATTTATAACGTGAGGTTAAATATGTTAGAAGAAAAACAAAAGGCGTTAGAACTTGCCTTAAAGGAAATCGAAAAGCAGTACGGAAAAGGAGCGGTAATGAAACTCGGACAAGGTGCTGCCGACAAAACCATCGAAGTTATTCCGACGGGCTGTCTTACTTTGGACTTGGCTCTCGGTATCGGCGGTATGCCCCGAGGAAGAATGATTGAAATTTACGGTCCCGAATCTTCGGGTAAAACTACGGTCGCACTTCACGTTATAGCGGAAACGCAAAAGCGTGGCGGAATTGCGGCGTTCATCGACGCAGAACACGCATTAGACCCCGTATATGCGGGTAAACTCGGCGTTGACCTTGATAACTTGTATATATCTCAACCCGATACCGGCGAACAAGCACTCGACATTACCGAAAGTTTAGTTAAAAGCGGTGCGATAGACGTAATAGTTGTCGATTCGGTTGCCGCACTTACTCCGAAGGCAGAAATCGAAGGAGATA
Organism: Christensenellaceae bacterium; assembly: GCA_045600785.1. Classification (GTDB taxonomy): domain Bacteria; phylum Bacillota; class Clostridia; order Christensenellales; family Borkfalkiaceae; genus UBA10281. Next base: position 1,721 of record JAZRYO010000001.1, read on the forward strand.
TGGGCGATGCACACGTCGGACTTCAAGCAAGACTTATGTCCCAAGCACTCCGTAAATTGACGGGCGTTACGAATAGGCTTAAAACTTGCGTAATCTTTATCAACCAACTCCGTGAAAAAGTCGGCGTTATGTTCGGAAATCCCGAAGTGACTCCCGGCGGTAAAGCACTTAAATTCTATTCGAGTATAAGAATAGACGTAAGAAAGGTCGATACCTTAAAAGACAGCGACGGTATGATAGGAAACAGAACGAGAGCGAAGATTGTAAAGAATAAACTTGCGCCCCCGTTTAAGACTGCCGAATTTGATATTATCTACGGCGAAGGCGTTTCCCAAACGGGTTGTATTTTGGACCTTGGCGTAGAAATGGGCATAATAGAAAAGAGTGGTGCGTGGTTTTCATATAACGGCGAAAAAATAGCGCAAGGCAGAGATAAAGCCAAAGAGTATTTGGACGCCAACGAAAACGTTAAAAACGAAATCGAAGCAAAGATTAGAGAAAACGCAAACAAGGTAAATAGCGTATCGTCGGACGACGAAGGAAAAACAGAAGAATAATTTTAATTTTACTCCGCTTTTTGATTAAGCGGAGTAAATTGTAATTTCATATGGATAGGTCAAATTTAGCAATAGAATATTTTAATCAAGGATATAACTGTGCGCAGTCGGTCGTTTTGGCGTTTTCCGACTGTTTTTCCGAAAATGATAAAGACGCTATCGTTAAAGTAGCGTCGTCTTTCGGTGGCGGAATAGGTAGATTGCGTGAAGTATGCGGTGCGTTTACGGGTATTTGTATGGTTGCGGGATATATTCACGGAGAACAAGACAAAGCGAGTCATTATGCGCTTATTCAAAAACTTGCCGAAGAATTCAAAAAAGAAAACGGTTCGATAATTTGCAGAGAACTTTTAGGTGATACGGTAAAATTGTCGTCGGAAAATCCGTCTATAAGAACGGAAGAATATAATAAG
>JAZRYO010000002.1:0-2174 GCA_045600785.1 Christensenellaceae bacterium
CTCTTTACCTAAATACCTTTCACCGTTGAGATAATATTCAAGTTCAATCTCGCCGTATCTCGATTTTACTTGAATTTTGGGATTTTCACCGCAAGTAATGTTTTCAGCGGTGAATTCGTAAATTTCGTTTTCCCATTTTCTAACGGAAAAAGATTTTACCGAACTTTCGGCACCTAAATAATCTCTCCCTTCTCTGACTACAGCCTTAACGTAATACTTCCCGACCTTAAAATCGGTCGTCGGATAAAAGTCGCCGTCTTCTATTACTGAATAAACATATTCAATTTCGCCGTATAAAGAAACCGCACCAAATGGCGACGGTTTATCCCCAACGTATATATCGCCAACCGAAAATAAACTCTCGTCTATATAGTTTTCTTTCTTTTGTATGCTTTCACTTACAACCGTTTTATAGGTCGTTTCACTACCGCACGCCGTAAAAAAACAAAGCGTAAGAAAAAAGAAAGCCAAAACAACCGCCTTTTTTAACAAAAACTTCTCCTTCGTAAACGTTTAGATTATAACATTATTTTAAGTAAAATACAATATAATCCGTTGAATTTTAAGTTATATTATGCTATAATCTCTTTAAGGTATATATGATAGAGACTAATTTTCATACACATACGTTTAGGTGTAGGCACGCAAAAGGCAACGATGAAGATTACGTTTTATGCGCAATCGAAAAAGGAATAAAAGTTTTAGGATTTTCCGACCACGAAGAAATAACCGATAAGAGATTTTACGACTTTAATCACGACGACCTTTTAGACGATTATACTTTTGACTATATAGATTCGATAAGCAAATTAAAGGAAAAGTATAAAGATAAAATCGAAATTCATATAGGGCTTGAATCGACCTACTTCGAAGGAAAAGAAGAACATTTTTTTAGTCTTGCAAAAAGCGGAATAGAATATTTAATTTTAGGTCAACACGACTTAAAAGACGAAAACGGTCAAAGATATTATATGTTTTCAAAACCATTTGACGATAGCGGTTTAGATAAATATGCAAATCAAGTAATATCGGGAATGAGAACAGGACTATACTCTTATCTTGCCCACCCCGACCTTTTTATGTGCCCTATAGAACAAATTACGAATAAAACTATCGACACGGTTTATAAGATTTGCGATGCGGCAAAAACTTATAATATACCGCTTGAAATAAACCTTGCGGGATATTTAAGAAAAGAAAAATATAAGTATCCTTGCGAAGAATTTTTCAAGATAGCGTCCGAACTTAAAAACGAAGTAATTATCGGCTTTGACGCCCATTATCCCGAGTGGTTTTTCGACGCACCGCTTAATTTGGGCGAAGAATTTATAAAAAAATTAAACCTAAAACAAGTTAAAACTATTGATTTTACAAAATTAAAAAGGAATCTCTTATGAAAAAATCTAAAAACTTATTATTTATTTTAAGCGCAGTACTTTTCGTACTTTTCGTTTCATTCACGGTTTCACTAAAATTTATCGACGTAAGAAACGTTGGACCTAGAAGCTCTGCGGTCGGATACGGAAGAATAAACGCATATTTCCATAAATATACGGGCGTACACTTTACTCTTTATTCCATTACAGATTACGGTGAAATTCTGCCTATTTTATTAGGTCTATTTTACGGACTTTTAGGTCTTTGTCAATGGATTAAAAGAAAAAGCATTAAAAAAGTCGATATAGATTTAATCGTTCTCGGCATTTTTTATATCGTAGTATTTTTAGTTTATTTAATTTTTGAATTTCTTAAAGTAAACTATCGCCCCGTACTTATAAATAACGTTCTCGAAGCGTCGTATCCGTCGTCAACCACTATGCTTTCTATCACTTTCCTTTTGACGTCGATACACATTTCGGACAAGTACATTAAAAATAACGTTCTTAAAGACGCCGTCGCATATTTTACCATTGCATATATGACGTTTTTAATCGTTTTAAGAATAATATCCGGCGTTCATTGGTTAACCGATATCGTCGGATGCGTGTTTATCAGTTTATCACTTGTTTGTTTATATTACGCAGTAATAGAAAAATACTGTTTGCAGTACGACGTTGATATAAACACGGTGTATGCTGTAATAAAGACGGAAAGCAACTTTAACAAAGATGCGGAGAGTAGTAAAGGTGCAAAAGGTCTTATGCAAATAAGCGACGTTACGGCAAGCGATATTG
>JAZRYO010000003.1:0-14226 GCA_045600785.1 Christensenellaceae bacterium
TTATTCTTAATTTCGAAAAGGAGTTAAAATATGGCAAAAAAACTTTTATGTATCTTGGTATGCGTAGTAATGCTTTTTGCATTTACGTCTTGCAAGAACAAAATCACTATGGATAACGGAACGGGTAGCGTTGTAAACGGCGGTTTTGCAACCGAAACCGATTCCTACTTGTATTTTATCAACGGTTCGGTAAGCCGTTCTACCACCTACAAGACGGGCGACGTCGTCAAAGGTGCGCTTATGAGAGTTAAAAAATCCGAACTTAACAATCCTTCTACGGCAACTTACGAAACGGTCGTTTCCAAACCTATCGTATCCGACGATACGAACGCAGGATTTTATATAATCGGCGAGTACGTTTATTATGCCGTACCCGCAACGACCAAAGACAGTTTCGGTAGCGTTGAAAGTGATAGACTTCAATTCTTTAAGACCAAACTCGACGCAAAGGAAACGAAAGAAATAAAACTCGGCGAAGAATATTCGCACGTTGCGACGTTTAGATTTTTATCTAGCGGTAGCAAGGTATATCTTGCCGTTTATGAAGATACCCTTACGATTTACGAATTAGGCAAGGGCAAAAAGGCGACCAAGGTATATCCCGAAACGTCGGCACAAAAATCGAGAGTCGATGCGTTAGACGAAATCAAATTCGGCACGAAAGACGGCGAGAACTATATCGTTTACACCGTTAAACCTTATAATCCTTTACTTTCGGCGACCGACACTTATCACGAAGTATTCCGTATCAAAGTCGGAAACAAAATCGTCGATGAAAAGATTATGGACGGTCGTGGTATTTGGACTATGGGTAACGAAGGCAATAGATTTGGTGGAATAGGTATCGACGGTGCGACCGTTGACCTTATTCAATTCGTTGGACAAGACCTTTACTTTTCTTATTCTTATACCGTTGCCGGTATGAGTGATAAGATTACCGAATACCGTGTAGCAAACGTCGGCGACTTTTTGAAGGTCGATGACAATTTGAATACCGCATCGGAATACGATAACAACGTTGCATGGACGAACGTCGGCATACTTCTAAACGGTGGAAACGACAAGGGTTCTATCGCCGTTTCGGAAACTATGATTCCGTTTAACACGAACAGTCTTTTATATCTTAATACCACTTACGGACTTATGGTTTACGATTACACCGTACCCGAAGGAAGTGAAAGGGGCGAAAGCATTTTGTTTAAGTCCGACGTATTAAAGGGCGGTGCGGTTTTAGACTTTATCGACGGCGATTACCTTTACTATCACAACTCGTCCAACTTTATGTATAGACTTAACGTAGGTGCGCTTTTGGACGACGACGATACTAACGACGACGTTAAAGAATATAGAATTACCAGACTTGGAATAAAGACGGGTTGGTATAAACCCGAAGTTATTAAACTTGACGACAAAGAACTTTTACTTACCGTTTACACCGATTCGAATTATTATTCTTACGTTTATTACACCGATATGGGTGCAATGGAAAAGGGATACGACGATGCGGTAGCGGAAGGAACAGAGTCTTCGTACTACATTGTTAAATCGTTATCGGGACAAGACTTACTCGACGAACTTAAAGCGAACGTTTTAGGAAAAATTTCTTCCGAAGACGAATCGACGATATTAGGTTAAAACCAAAGCGGGCTGTTTGAAACAGCCCGCATTTTATAAGGAGATTATATGAAAACAGTTTTAGTAGCAGGCGGAGCGGGTTATATAGGTTCGCACACGACGATAGAACTTATCGAGAACGGATACGACGTAGTCGTAGTCGATAATTTATACAACAGTAAATTAACAGCGATAAAGAGAGTAGAACAAATAGTCAATAGGCCTATTAAGTTTTATAAAGCCGACGTAAGCGATAAAAAGGCAATGAGAAAGATTTTCAAAAAGCACGATATATCCGCAGTAATAAATTTTGCGGGATATAAGGCAGTCGGAGAATCTGTTCAAAAGCCTATCGAATACTACGAAAACAATATCGGACTTATGCTTGCGCTTATCGACGTTATGAAAGAGTTCAACTGCAAGAACTTGGTATTTTCGTCTTCGGCGACGGTTTACGGCGACCCGAAAAGCGTTCCCATAACCGAAGATTTCCCGTTATCGACGACTAATCCTTACGGTAGCACTAAACTCTTTATCGAATACATATTAAAAGACCTTTATAAAGCCGACCCCGAGTTCAATATTGCGATACTCCGTTATTTCAATCCTATCGGAGCGCACCCGTCGGGACTTATCGGCGAAGACCCCAACGGTATTCCGAATAACCTTTGTCCTTACATCACGAAAGTCGCAGTCGGCAAACTCGAAAAAGTACACGTTTTCGGCAACGACTATAAAACGAAAGACGGCACGGGCGTAAGAGATTATATCCACGTTTGCGATTTAGCGCACGGACACGTTTTGGCGGTCAATAAACTTCTCGAAAAATCGGGCTTGTTTATCGTCAACTTGGGAACGGGTACGGGATACAGCGTTCTCGAAATGATTAACGCATTTTCAAAGGCACTCGGAAAAGAAATTCCTTACGTTATCGACGCACGTCGTCCGGGCGACATTGCGGAGTGTTATGCTAACCCCCAAAAAGCGTATGACCTTATAGGGTTTAAGACCACGAGAACTTTGGACGATATGAGTAAAGACGCATTAAACTGGCAACTTAAAAATCCTAACGGTTATCCCGACAGATAAAAAATCAAGGCAATGAAAATTGCCTTCTTTTAATTATGGACGTAAAATCTTTTTTGTTTCCGAAAAACTTAACTTGTTCGGTTTGCGGTAGAGAGAACTTTAACGATAAAGCAATTTGCGACAAGTGTTTAAGTGATATAAAATTAAACGACGGCAATATATGTTCGTATTGCGGACGTGCCACGAAGTACAGCGTCGATAGGTGTGATTACTGTAAGGGAAAAGACTTACATTTCGACTTATGTCGCAGTTTATACGTTTACGGCGATAATATCGGCACGCTTGTAAAGAAGTTAAAATACGGTGGTAAAAAGTATTTAGCCGAAGTATTTTCTTCTCCGTCGGCAGAGAAGATAAAAGCGGAAATTCCGCCTTATGATTTTATTACTTTCGTACCGAGATACGAAAGAATTTTTCAAAAGCGAGAATATAATCAAGGCGAATTGATTGCAAACGGAATAGCGAAGAAATTAGATAAAGAGTGTTTGCAAGTTTTATACAAAAAGAAAAAGACTTCAAGTCAAGTAGGTCTTGGCGAGAAGAAAAGACTTGAAAATTTATCGGGAAGTTTCGGTGTATTTGACGCCGATAAAATCAAGGGCAAAACGATACTCGTCGTCGATGACGTTTTAACAACGGGTTCGACTTTGGAAACGATATCAAAGGTATTAAAATCTAAAGGTGCGAAAGCCGTCTATCTTTTTACGGTTGCTTTTGTAGATTTTGGTCGACGGGGAAGAGAATAAATTAAATTTCACAAAAAAAACATTGTAAAATACTTATAAATATAGTAAAATATAAATACAAAATAATGATTTTCAAAAAACGGAGTAAAATATGGGACTGATTAGATATATTTTAAGCACCGATTCGAGAGTAAGTTTAAGAAAAATAAGTGCCGAAGCCGACAAGATTTTAGCGCTTGCGCCGAAGTACGAGAAGATGACGGATAGCGAACTTAAAGACCAAACTCAACTTTTCAAAGACAGACTTCAAAAGGGTGAAACCCTTGAAGACATATTAGACGAAGCGTTTGCGGTAGTTCGTGAAGCGTCTTATAGAGTTCTCAATATGCGCCACTATAAAGTACAACTTATGGGTGGTATTTGTGTGCATCAAGGCAGAGTTGCCGAACTTAAAACAGGTGAAGGTAAAACGCTTATGGCAACCCTTCCTGCATATCTTAACGCATTGACGGGCAAGGGCGTTCATATCGTTACCGTCAACGATTACTTGGCAAAACGTGATGCCGAGTGGATGGGAAAAGTTCACAAGTTTTTAGGCTTGACCGTCGGAGTCAACGTTCACGATTTGACCGACGACCAAAAAAGAGAAGCCTATAACTGCGATATAACATACGGTACGAATAACGAGTTCGGATTCGATTATCTTCGTGATAACTTAAAAACGAGAATGAAAGATATGGTCCAAAGGGGACTTAATTTCGCTATCGTCGACGAAGTGGACTCTATTTTAATCGATGAAGCGAGAACACCGCTTATCATTTCGGGCAAGGGCGAAAAGTCGTCTAATCTTTATATCGACTGCAACCGTTTCGTCAAGACCTTAAAGGCGGACGAAGACTTTACCGTCGATATTCAAGACAAGTCCGTTCAAATAACCGAACAAGGCGCAATGAAAGCCGAGAAGTTTTTCAATATCGAATCTTTCTCTGATATCGAAAACGCCGAACTTTCGCACCATATTCAACAAGCCTTAAAGGCGCACTATATTTTCAAGAGAGATAGCGACTATATAGTATCCGACGGCGAGATTTTAATCGTCGATGAGTTTACAGGTCGTCTTATGATAGGAAGACGTTATAGCGAAGGACTTCACCAAGCAATCGAAGCCAAAGAAAACGTAACGATTAGAAACGAAAACAAGACTTATGCGACTATAACTTTCCAAAATTATTTCAGATTATACACAAAACTTTCGGGTATGACGGGTACTGCCAAAACCGAAGAAGAAGAGTTTAGAACGATATACGGATTAGACGTTTTGGAAATTCCGACTAACAAGCCCGTTCAAAGAATAGATATGCCCGACGTTATTTACTCTACCGAAAAAGGCAAACTCCGTGCGATAATTCAAGAGATAATCGACAGGCACGAAAAGGGACAACCCGTTTTGGTCGGTACGGTTACCGTCGAAAAATCGGAAGAGATATCGAGATGGCTTATTAAAAATAAAATTAAGCATAATATATTAAACGCAAAGAACCATAAAAAAGAAGCCGAGATAATTGCGCAAGCAGGAAAGAAAGGCGCAGTCACTATTGCGACGAATATGGCGGGCCGTGGTACAGATATTTTGCTTGGCGGAAACCCCGAATTTTTGGCAAAACAAGATTTGAGAAACCGTCAAATAGACGAAGAAACGATAGATATCGCAACTTCTTATATCCAAAACGTTTCTCCCGAAATTCAAGAAGTCAGAGATTTATACCGTGAACTTTTAGAAGAACATAAAAAGATTACCGACGCCGAAAAAGAAGAAGTCGTAAAACTCGGCGGGTTGCATATTTTAGGTACTGAAAGACACGAATCACGTCGTATCGACAACCAACTTCGTGGTAGGTCCGGTCGTCAAGGCGACCCCGGTTCGTCGTTATTCTTTATCTCTTTGGAAGACGACCTTGCACGTCGTTTCGGCGGAGAAAGATTGCAATCTATTTATAACGCCTTTAAGGTTGACGAGAATACGCCTATGCAATCTAAAATGCTTTCCCGTTCTATCGAAAATGCGCAAAGGACGATTGAAGGCAAGAACTTCGGCATAAGAAAGCACATAATCGAATACGACGACGTTATGAATACTCAAAGAAAGGTTATGTATGAAGAGAGAATGAAAGTCTTAAAGGGCGACGACGTTCACCAAGACGTAATAAACCTTATCCCCGATTACGTCAACGACATAATCGATTCTAACTGTAAAGCGAGCGATGCGCCGAAAGACTGGGATAAAGACAGGATAAATAAAGCGCTTGAAGAAAAGGCAATGCCCGAAGGTACTGAATTTATTACCGACGAAATTCTTGAAAATTGGGATCACGATTACATTTGTCAAAAGGCAGTTGAAAAGACTATCGAACTGTACGAAGAAAAAATCAAGTCGTACGACGAACAAGGTATTAACTTCGGCGAGTTCGAAAGATATATTTTCCTTAAAGTTGTCGATACTAAATGGATAGACCATATCGACGCTATGGACAAATTAAAGCGTGGCATATCTCTCCGTGGCTATGCTAACGAAGACCCAGTTATAGCCTATAAGAAAGAAGGTTTGGATATGTTCGAAGAAATGACGGCAAGCATACAAGAAGACGTCGTTCATATTCTTTTGAAGACGCTTATCCAAAAGCAAGAAGAAAAGAAAGAAGAAAAAGTCGACCTTGAAATGAGCGGTGGCAGTTCCGACGGTTCGTCCGTACCCATCGACAAAAAAGCGATGGTCGGAAGAAACGACCCATGTCCTTGCGGAAGTGGGAAGAAGTTTAAGAATTGTTGCGGAAAATAAAGGCTTATTCATCTAAATACACTGCGTTTCTGTTTCGAGTAAAAACTTCGATAACCAAAAAGGTTTATCTCATCTCAAAATATCTTGCGAGCCTTGTATTCTTGGCGACTAATTCGTTAAACGAGAGTAAAAGCAGTATTAACGAGTTTATCCAAGACTACTGCGTTTCTGCAAATGTTTTGGACTTCGATAACCAAAAAGGTTTATCTCATCTTTTACTCTTCACGAGCCTTGTATTGTTGGCGACTAATTCGTTAAATACGAATAGAAATAACATCATCACAACTAAATAAAAAATAAAAGGGTTGTCGCTTGCGACAACCCGAATTAAATAATAGAGCCGTCCGAAAAATAATAAGGAAAGCCAAAAAAAATATGGGCGGTAAAAAAGGAGATTAAAATGATTAGATTTGACGTTTACGAAGAAAAAGTAAGAGGACTTTACAAAACTTTAGAAGAGGCAGGATACTCTCTTTGACGTCGAAAATTTAAGAATAAAAGTTAAAGACATAGAGAAAGAACTCGAAAAGCCGGAAATTTGGTCGGATATGGAAAAGTCCAAACAACTATCCCGTGAAGCGCAAAGTATGAGAAACAGGATAGGCGTTTACGACAAGGCGCAAAAGGCGGTATCTGACGCCGAAATTATGATACAACTTGCCGAAGAAGAAAACGACGAAAGTTTACTCGCCGAAGTTGACAAGGAATTATCCGAAGCCGAGCAAGAGATAGAAGACATACGTCTTCGCACCCTTCTTCGTGGCAAATACGATTCTTGCGACGCAATTTTAACCTTGCACGCAGGAGCGGGCGGGACGGAAGCGTGCGACTGGACGGAAATGCTTTACCGTATGTATATTTGTTATGCCGAGAAGCACGGATACAAGATTACCGAATACGACCGTTTAGACGGCGACGGAGCGGGACTTAAATCTGTTTGTTTTAAGATAGAAGGCGAAAACGTTTACGGCTACTTAAAGGCTGAAAAAGGCATTCACAGGCTTGTAAGAATTTCTCCGTTCGACGCCAACGCAAGACGGCAAACTTCATTTTCTTCGGTCGACGTTATGCCCGATATTCAAGACGACGGTGATATAGAAATTCGCCCCGAAGACCTTAAAGTCGATACTTACAGAAGTAGCGGTGCAGGTGGGCAACACGTCAACAAGACCGAATCGGCAATAAGAATAACGCATATCCCGACGGGCATTATCGTATCTTGTCAAAACGAGCGTAGCCAAGTTCAAAACAGAGAACAAGCAATGAGAATGCTTATTAACAAACTTTTGGAAAGAAAGGAAGAAGAAAGGCTACAAGAAGCGAGCGAGATAAAGGGCGAGATTAAAAAAATCGAGTGGGGAAGTCAAATAAGAAGTTATATCTTTTGTCCTTACACTATGGTTAAAGACCATAGAACCGGTTCGGAAACGGGCAACGTTCAAGCGGTTATGGACGGCGAGATAGACCAATTTATTATCGACTATCTTAAAAAAGCGTAATATGTACAAAGATTTAATAAAAAACTTTACCGTTAAAGACGACGCAATTATTTTGGCGATAGAATCTTCGTGCGACGAAACGGCTTGCGCTATCGTAAAAGGCGGAAGAAAACTCTTATCGTCCGAGATAATAAGTTCGGCGACCGAACATATAAAATTCGGCGGAGTCGTGCCGGAGATAGCGTCGAGAGCGCACACGGTTGCAATATCTCAAGCGGTTGAAAGGGCGGTAGAACATGCGAATATATCCCTAAAAGATATCGACGCCGTTGCGGTAACCTACGGTGCGGGACTTTTAGGCGCATTACTCGTCGGCGTATCGTACGCCAAGACGCTTGCGTATTCGTTGCAAGTTCCGTTAATTCCCGTAAGTCATATAAGGGGACACCTTGCTGCGTCTTATCTTTGCGACGAAAACTTAAAACCCCCGTTTATAAGTTTACTTGCAAGTGGCGGACATACGGCGATAATATCGGTAAACTCATACGACGATTTTGAAATTTTAGGTTCGTCGCTTGACGATGCCGTCGGCGAAGCCTTCGACAAGGTTGCGAGAATTTTAGGATTAGCCTATCCCGGCGGACCGAATATCGAAAGGCTTGCAAAAGAAGGACAAAACGTAGTTCCCCTTCCCAAAATGCTTAAAGGCATAGGCGGTTTTAACTTTTCGTATAGCGGACTTAAAACTGCGGTTATAAACTACGTTCACGGCAAAGAACAAAAGGGCGAAGAATACAGCAAGGCTGACGTTGCGTGTTCTTTTCAATGTTCGGCGATAGATATACTCGTTCAAAAGGCAATAGAAGGTGCAAAACTTAAAAACCTTACGACTATAACGGCTGGTGGCGGAGTAGTTGCAAACGGCTATCTTCGTGAAACCTTAACGAAGGCTTGCGAAAAAGAAGGGTATAAACTCGTTTTACCCGAAAAAATATTATGTACCGACAATGCGGGTATGATAGGTGCGGAAGGCTATATTCAATACAAAAAGAAAAATTTTGCCGACCTGTCGTTAAACGCATCGGCAAGAGTAGAATTAAATAAAGCGTGAAAAAATTTTTCACGCTTTTTTAATTTAATCCACCCATAGCCCCTTCTATTATCCAAAAGTCGTTCATAAAACCGACTATGATAAGATATATATTCATAACGACGATGACGGGCATAAACGCCATAAGGACTAAACTTCTCGTTCGGTATTTTAATATAAACATACCGATATATATTCCGAGCGCACCGCCGAGTATTGCGGAGATTATCAAACTACCGTCTTTAACGCCATTGCAGTCCCCTTGTTCCAAAGTCATTTTTTGACTCCGAAGAAGCAAAAAAGAATATACGTTTACGGACAGGTAATAAACGATTACCAAAATTCTAATAAGCGTCAGCATAACTATATTATTTGCAAAAGGACGGTATAATAAACTAAAAATTTATATAAACCCTTTTCAAAAGGCAAAAAATGTGTTAAAATATAAACGTATCTATTTTTGGGAAGGTTTAAGTAGTCGTCAAACGGCTACTTGACCACCGAGTAGAGTTCCTATAAAGGAGAAGAATATGAAGTGTATGTATTGCGGGCATATCGACAGTAAGGTTATCGATTCCCGCCAAACCGAAGACGGTACTGCGATAAGAAGAAGACGTGAATGTAATTTTTGCGGAAAGAGATTTACGACGTACGAAACTATTGAAACTACGCCTATTTTGGTTGTTAAAGCAAACGGCAACCGTCAAACCTTCGATGCGAACAAAATTAAAAACAGTATAATAAAGGCTTGCGAAAAGCGTCCTATTCCTATGTGGAAAATCGACCAACTCGTCGAAAATATCCAAAAGAAGATATATTCTTCGTTAGAACAAGAAGTATCGACGAAACAAATAGGCGAAATGGTTATGGAAGGACTTATGGATATCGACGAAGTAGCATACATAAGATTTGCGTCCGTATATCGTCAGTTTAAGGATATCTCTACCTTTATGAAGGAACTAAAAAAATTACAAAACAAGGACTAAAAAATGAAAAAAATTATATCTATAATAATGATAATCACGACCGCATTGTGTCTTTTCGGTTGTAAAAAGAAAATAGAAAACACCGAGTTTTCGACGAACTTCTCGTTTATTCCCGTCGCCGTAGACGATACGCTTGATAGTCAATGGCTTGGCATTTATATATCCGAAGGTAAAAGCGTAAAAGATATTTGGATAAACGTCGATTCCATAAGCGGAGAAGTAAAGTTCAAGGGCGAAAAGCAAAAGGACGACACCTATACCGAAGCGTCGGTTACGACCTATGCGTTTGAATGCACGATAACCGAAGACGACGTTAAAAAGGCTAAAGAAGAAAGCGACGGTTGGATAAATATCACTTCCGACTGGACTGCGATTAAGTCTATGTCGTACTATAAAATTTACGTTCAAGGCGAAATAACCTTAAATGAAATCTTGTTTAGAACCGAAACTTACGACAGGTCGAATATAACGGTTAAAAAAGCGTATTTTTGGTACTATAACGATTTAGGCAAACTTCGTAGCGACGTATTCACCGAAGACGATATGAATAGTCTTTCGATAAAAACGCCACTTAATTTAATAGACGAGTGGGATAAATTCAATAGATAAAAAATGGGCTTGCGCCTTTCGGCGCAAGCCTTAAATTTTGTATTCTTCGTGTGCGTTAGGTTCTACGAAACAAGTTTTATAATCGGTATATATAACCGTACCCGTATTTGACTTCGGCGGTTTTTTTACGAATTTTTTATAGGTATAATCGACGGGTACTTTACCACCGCCGTTGGCTTGCGAATAGTATGCGCAAATCTCCGCTGCAATCTCGATAACGTCATTTGGTATTTCTTCCCCTTTCGTTTCGATAATGACGTGCGACGAGTGGATATTTTTGGTGTGTAGCCATAAATCTTTATAAAACGCCCGTCCTAATAGCCGTTCGTTTTGGACGTTATTTTTACCGCTTTTGATGGTATAACCCAAAACGGAGAAAACTCTGCAAGCCGATTCCGTTTCGGCTTTTTTCTTTACTTTCGGTGCGGGGAGAAGTGAAAGGGAGATAAGTTCTTGTTCTATATCCGAAAAGTCCGAAACGTCTAAAACGGAGTTTATCTCGAAAAGTACGGAGTCTAAATATTTAAGTTCTCTTTCCGTTTCTTCTTTTTGCGGTATCACGACTTCGAGCGTCCTTTTTTCCTTTGCGTATTTTTTATAATACTTTTGCGCATTTTTCGACGGCGACAAAGTTTTATCCAAAGGAATTTCGACTACCGTTTGGTCGTAATAATTGTCGGCGATAAGTTTTTCGTCCCCTTCCTTAATCTTATATATGTTGGCGGTTATAAGTTCGCCGAAAAGTTTTAAGTTGTCGATATTTTTGCAATCGTCGATTTTCGTAAGTTCGCCCGACAATCTCTTTTGATACTTTTTAATAAGTCCCGAAACCTTTTGTGTAAGGTCGGACTTTTTTTTGATAAATTCTTTTCGGCTTTCCTTTTCGAAATAGAATTCGTCCTGTGCTACGAAAATATCGTCGTAGTATTTTTTTTCGCCTTCTACGGTAGAATAATCGACGGCGTAAAAGTCCTTAAATTTACCGTCGCCCGCAACGTTCGGACAAACGACGGGGTTAGTTAAAAAATTCGCTATCCCGTCGTATAGTTCGTTTTTAGTTAGGGTTTTAACTTGATATGCGCATTCTTCCGCAGTCGAATAGGCAATTCCCGAAATCTTCTCGAAAAGAAACTTTCCTAAATCTTCGCCCGAAAAAGTCTGCAAAACTTTAACCGTTTCGTCTTTTTTAAGAACCGAAACTTTTTCTTGCGACGCAGGGAAAGAGTATTTACTTCCGGGGAGAGTTAATCTCGTCGTTTGAACGTCCAAAGGCGCTTGTTTTAAGCAACCTAAAATAACGCCGTTTTGCGTTAAAATGATATTAGAGTATTTGCCCATAAGTTCGACGTACATTTCGCTTTTCACGTCTTCTTCGAAGTCGTTTTTTCCCTTAAACGAAATTTTGATTATTCTTTCGAATCCGAACGTATCTACGCCGACTATTTCCGAGCCTAAAAGATATTTACGAAGAAGCATACAAAAATTATACGCTTGTTTCGGATTAGGTTTTTCGTGAGTTGTAAATCCTATTCTTGCGTTTTCGGCGTTGGTCGATACGCATAAAGACTTGCTTCCTTCTTTGGTATAAACCAAGAGATAAATTTCGTCCTTATTAGGTTCTGAAACTCTATTCACTTTTGCACCGACTAATTTTTCCGAAAGTTTATCGGATATTATACGCAAAGTGAAAGCGTCGATAGGCATAATAAATTCTCCTTTTTATTTATTATAAATAAAAATCTCCAAAAAGTAAAATTTATAGACTTAAAAATTTGCAAAAGATATTTATTTGTGGTAAAATAATACGGAAAAACGAAGTTAGGAGCAGTTTATGAAGTACACTTTTAAGAAAGCGGAAAAAAGCACCGTAAAAATCACTATTACTTTGGACGGTAAGGAATGGTCGGAAGCACAAGACCTTGCCTATGAAAAGACCAAGGGAAGATACCAAGTCCCCGGTTTTAGAAAAGGACACGTTCCGAAGTCGATAATCGAACAACAATACGGCAAGGGTGCTTTTTACGAAGAAGCGATAAATCAATCGTTCAGTAAGCATTATTACGATATTTTGGATAAAGAGCCCACGATAGAGCCTATCGACCGTCCCGAACTCGACGTCGAGAAGTTGGACGATAACGGCGTAACACTCGTTGCAATCGTTCCAGTTAAGCCCGACGTAAAGTTAGGTGCGTATAAGGGTATAAAGATTGACAAAGTTGAGTATAATGTTAAAGACGACGAAATAAAGACCGAAATCAACAGACTTTTAGAACAACACGCAACCGAAGAAAAAGTCGAAGGAAGAAAAGCGAAACTCGGCGACATTACGCTTATTGATTATAGCGGAAAAGTCGACGGTAAAGTTTTCGACGGCGGAACTGCCGAAAAGCAAACTTTGGAGCTCGGAAGCGGAACGTTTATTCCGGGATTTGAAGACGGCGTCGTCGGTATGGCTTTGGGCGACACCAAAGATATTTCGGTTAAATTCCCCGACGAATACGGTGCAAAAGAATTAGCGGGTAAAGATGCGGTATTTACCGTAACCTTACACGAAATCAAAGTTAAGAAACTTCCCGAACTCACCGACGAATTTATTAAGGAAAAGACGGGGGATAGCACCGTTGACGAATATAAAAAATCGGTTAAGGAAAGACTTAAAAAGGCAAACGACGAACGTGCCGAAAGAGAAACCGAAGACAATATCTTAAAGGCGATTACCGACACGAGTGAAGTTGAAATCCCCGACGCACTCGTCGAAAGAGAAATCGATTCTATGGTCGAACAAATGAATTACAGAATGATGTATCAAGGTCTTAAATTCGAAGACTATTTGAAATACACCAACACGACTATGGAACAATACAGAGCAGGTTGTAAAGATTCCGCAACGTCCCACGTTAAAACTCAACTCGTTATCGACAAGATTTTGACCGACGAGAAGATAGAAGCGACCGAAGACGAAATCGAAGCAAAGATAAAAGAAAGAGCGGAGTCCGTCGGAAAAGAATTAGAAGAGTATAAAAAGACCGTCAACGACCAACAAAGAAGTTATATCGAAAACGGCATAATAATCGACAAACTTTTCAAGTTCCTAAAAGACAATAACGAAATAGTAAAACCCGTTAAAACGGCAAAGACGAAGAAAGCCGACGACGGAAAGAAAGAATAATTTACGAAAGGGGTAATTGAAAAAAATTACCCCTTTTTTCAAAGGGAGAATAAAAATGGCACTAATACCTATGGTAGTTGAACAAACGGACAGGGGCGAACGTTCGTACGACATATATTCCAAACTTTTGGAAAGCAGAATAATATTTATATCGGGCGAGATAGACGATGCTATGGCAAATACGGTAATCGCCGAACTTTTATATCTTGAAAACGCAGATTCTAATAAAGATATAAGTATGTATATAAATTCGCCGGGCGGAAGCGTCAGCGCAGGGCTTGCGATTTACGATACTATGAACTTTATCAAGTGCGACGTATCGACGATTTGCGTCGGTATGGCGGCGTCTATGGGAGCGTTCTTATTGTCGAGCGGAGCGAAAGGCAAGAGATTTGCTTTGCCGTCCGCAGAGATAATGATACATCAACCTTTGGGCGGTGCGCAAGGTCAAGCGAGCGACATTAAAATTCAAGCCGAACACATTTTGGAAATTAAGAAGAAGTTAAACGAAATACTCTCGAAGAATACGGGTAAAGACATCGAAGAAATCGAAAAAGATACGGATAGAGATAATTATTTATCGTCCGACGACGCTTTATCCTACGGAATTATTGACAAGATTTTCTATTCAAGGGGTTAATTAAATGGCAAATAACGTAAACGACGAAGAGTTTTTAACTTGTTCTTTTTGCGGTAAGCCGAAAGAAC
>JAZRYO010000004.1:0-2628 GCA_045600785.1 Christensenellaceae bacterium
GAGTTTAGACTTCCCAAAGAGAAGGTAGTACAATCAGAAATAGATAAACTTATATCCCTTGGCGTAAAGATAGAAACGAACGTAATCGTAGGAAAGTCGGTATCTATCGACGACCTTATAGAAAAAGAAGGATTTAAGGCAGTATTTATAGGTTCGGGTGCAGGACTTCCCAAATTTATGAATATCGCAGGCGAAAATCTAAACGGAGTATTTTCGGCAAACGAGTTTTTAACGAGAGTAAACTTAATGAAAGCGTATAAAGACAGTTCGTTAACTCCCGTATATAACGGCAAGAAAGTCGTAGTCGTCGGTGGTGGAAACGTCGCTATGGATAGTGCGAGAACGGCGATAAGACTCGGTGCAAAAACGCATATCGTTTATAGACGTGGCGAAGAAGAATTACCTGCAAGACGAGAAGAAGTTATGCACGCCAAAGAAGAAGGCGTTATCTTTGATTTACTAACTAATCCCAAAGAGATTATATCTTCGGACGGTCAAACGGTTTCGGGTGTTAAACTTGTTAAAATGGAACTCGGAGAACCCGACCAAAGCGGAAGACGTAGTCCCATAGAAGTAAAGGGAAGTGAATACGTTTTAGATTGCGACGAAGTTATAATGGCACTCGGAACTTCTCCGAATCCGCTACTTTCGTCGTCAACCAAAGGTTTGCAAGTAAATAATCACGGTTGTTTAATCGTTGACGAAAACGGACTTACGACCAAAGAAAACGTATACGCCGGCGGAGATGCCGTAACAGGTGCGGCGACAGTAATTCTCGCAATGGAAGCGGGAAAGAAATCGGCAAAAGCAATAGACGAGTTTTTTATAAAGGAGAAAATATATGAAAAGTGATATTGAAATTGCTCAAAGCGTGAAAATGCTTGACATTAAAAAGGTAGTTAAAAAGACGGGTATCAACAAAAAGTACATCGAAAATTACGGTAAGTATAAGGCGAAAATCGACTTATCGTATTTAAGCGATACGAAAAGAAAAGATGCTAAACTCGTTTTAGTAACCGCTATCAACCCGACTCCCGCAGGAGAAGGAAAAACGACTACGACCGTAGGACTTTGCGACGCATTAAACTATATCGGCAAGAAAACGGTCGTCGCACTTCGTGAACCGTCGCTTGGTCCGGTATTCGGAGTTAAAGGCGGTGCGGCAGGTGGCGGATATGCGCAAATCGTTCCTATGGAAGACATTAACCTTCACTTTACGGGCGACTTTCACGCAATAGGCGCTGCGAACAATTTACTTGCCGCAATGATTGATAATCATATCTATCAAGGCAACGAACTTCAAATCGACACGAAAAGAATTACGTGGAGAAGATGCGTCGATATGAATGATAGACAACTTCGTAAAGTTATAGACGGTGTCGGTGGCAGACCTAACGGCGTAGAAAGGGACGACGGCTACGATATAACCGTTGCTTCCGAAGTTATGGCAGTATTTTGTTTAGCGTCGTCGATAGCGGACTTAAAGGCGAGATTTAAGCGTATGATAGTCGCTTACGACGTAAACGGTAAACCGATAACGGCAGGGGACTTACACGCAGAAGGCGCAATGACTGCATTACTTAAAGACGCATTAAAGCCTAATCTCGTTCAAACTCTCGAAGGAAACCCCGCCGTCGTACACGGTGGACCGTTTGCAAATATCGCACACGGTTGCAACTCGGTTTTGGCGACTAAAACGGCGTTAAAACTTGCCGATTACTGTATTACGGAAGCAGGTTTCGGCGGAGATTTAGGTGCTGAAAAATTCTTGGATATTAAATGCCGTTTGGCAGGCTTAAAGCCGTCGGCGGTAGTTATCGTCGCAACGATAAGAGCATTAAAACTTCACGGCGGTGCGGATAAAAACGAATTAAATAACGAAGACTTAACTGCGCTTGAAAAGGGTATCCCGAATTTACTTCGTCATATTCACAATATGTCCGAAGTTTATAAACTTCCCGTCGTAGTTGCGGTAAACAGATTTCCGACTGATACTGAAAAAGAAATAGAATTTATTATAAGTAAGTGCAAGGAATTAGGCGTAAACGTTAAACTTTCGGAAGTATGGGCAAAAGGTGGAAAAGGTGGCGTTGAACTCGCCGAAGAAGTAGTAAGACTTTGCGAAAAAGAAAACGACTTCTCTTTCTCTTACGAAAGCGATTTGTCAATTAAAGATAAGATTAACGCAATATGCACCAAGGTTTACGGCGGTAAAGGAGTAGTCTATTCGGAAAATGCCGAAGAACAAATCAAGACGCTTGAAAAACTCGGATTTTCTTCGCTTCCTATTTGTATAGCGAAAACGCAGTACAGTTTTACCGATAATCCAAAACTTTTGGGCGCACCGACCGACTTTGAACTTAACGTTAAAAACGTTAAAGTTTCGTCGGGTGCAGGATTTATCGTCGTTTTAACGGGCGATATTATGACGATGCCGGGGCTTCCCAAAGTTCCCGCAGCCGAGAAAATCGACGTTGACGATAACGGAAATATCGAAGGCTTATTCTAAAATTTATTTAAGCCCGTTGCGAGTCCGCAACGGGCTTAAAAATCAAACAAGGTGCGAATTATTAAATTCGCACCTTGTTTTTATAACGTTTCTTTTAGTTTTTCTTTAACTTCTTTTTC
>JAZRYO010000005.1:0-1495 GCA_045600785.1 Christensenellaceae bacterium
ATGCAGATATGGCGGAACTGGCAGACGCGCAGGACTTAGAATCCTGTCCGAAAGGGTGCAAGTTCGATTCTTGTTATCTGCACCAAAAAAATTGCCAAGTGAAAACTTGGCAATTTTTTTATCCAAGTTGAGCGTTAAGCGAAACTTGGTATGTAATCTCGGCGTTAGCCGAGTATGTAATTTTATGTTTAATCTTTTCTTCCCGTTAAATGACCGGTCGGGTTAAGTCCCAAAAAATCGTTTTGTCTTAACGCTTCGTAAAGGGTAATCGCAACCGAATTAGAAAGATTAAGGCTTCGTAAATCTTGCCACATAGGAAGTCGCAACGTTTCGTTGTAATGTTCTTTAAGAAGGGGTTCGGGGAGCCCGTGCGATTCTTTTCCGAAGACTAAAAAATCTCCGTCTTTGAATTTTGTGTCCGAATAAACTTTCGCACCTTTGGTCGATAGAAAATAAAAATTATTGCCGTTATAATACTTGTCCATAAGTTCCTTCAAACTGTCGTAATACCTAACGTCCAAATATTGCCAATAATCAAGCCCCGCCCTTTTAAGAGTTCTATCCGAAATCTCGAAACCGAGTGGACGGACTAAATGTAGTACGGAGTGTGTTGCGGCACAAGTTCTTGAAATGTTTCCCGTGTTTTGCGGGATTTCGGGTTCCACCAAAACGATATTAAACATATTTCACCTTTCGTTTGTAAATTTTATTTTAGTAGTTTTTATAGTATAAGTAGAAAGCGGTGTTAATTCAAATAAACCGTCTTTGTTTTCTACTTCGTTTCCTTTCGGATCGGCACAAAAGATATAGTCTTTCGAAATCAAGATAATAGGAACGCCTAAAAGGAAGGAATACGCCCTTACGATAATTGAGTCGATACTTTTCTTAATTCGTCTTTTAAGACAAATTACGGCTTCAGCACCGCATATCGTAAACGCTTTTATAAGTTCGAAAGAGTATAAGTCGTCGCCGACGGCAATCCCCGTTTTTCCGCAATGAAAATCGTAAATTTTCCCCGATACTCCTATCGAATAAGAAGAACCGTCGATAGATACAGTCATATCGCTTATCCCAAGCAGTTTTCCTTTGTCGAAAACGGCGCACGATTGTTTCTTTATGCCGAAATTATCGGTATCGCAAGGATATAAAATTATCGTGTTTTTTCTTTGAGAAAGAGTGGCGGTCGTTTTGAAAACGTCGGTTTCGCCGTTTATTTCTTTTCCGTATTTAACGGTACTTTCAAAATCGCCGTCAACGTAAATATCCGCTGAATTTCCAAAATTATTCCCGACGCATACTTTCATAAATCACCTTCAAAGTATTATAGTCGGATAGCAAAAAAAATGTTAACGGTAAAGGTTTGAAATTGCCTTTTTTATATCGTCTGTCGAAGTTAAAGACGCCATATTTTGTTTGAGTTTTACGGAATCTCTTTCCCCTTTTATATAAAGACAAAATTGTTTTCTGAAAATTACTGCGACAGTTTTATCGTCGT
>JAZRYO010000006.1:0-7254 GCA_045600785.1 Christensenellaceae bacterium
TGCACGCAGTCGTAAATATTTTATTTACGACGAGTTTGGTGGGAACAATAGGGCTCGAACCTATGACCCCCTGCTTGTAAGGCAGATGCTCTCCCAACTGAGCTATGCTCCCAAACGTGATGCTAATATAATATACCAAATTTTGAAAAAATATGCAAGTGTTTAATGCGCTTTTTTCAAAATAATTGGAAAGGATAAAAAGTGTTGACAAAATATAAATAATAGAATATACTATGTATAGAATAGTTGAACAATTATTCAACTGTTTGTTTAAGGAGAATAAAAATGACGTCAAAAATCGAAACGTGCGAAGAAACGCATCCGCACGCCGACGTAATCGAAAGCGTTAGAAAAATGATGCCGAGTCAAGAAACGGTTTATGATTTAGCGGAACTTTTCAAAGTGTTCGGCGACAGTACGAGAACGAATATTTTAATGGCACTTTTTGAAAAAGAAATGTGCGTGTGCGATATCGGGGTACTGTTAAATATGACGAAGTCGGCAATATCTCATCAACTTCGCATTTTAAGAAGTAATAAACTCGTAAAGCAAAGAAAATGCGGTAAAGAAGTCTTTTATTCACTTGCCGACTCTCACGTTGAAGAGATTTTCAAAATGGCGATAGAACACGTTTTAGAGTAAAAGGGGATAAAAATGAGAAAAATAATAAGGGTTAAAAATATTGATTGTCCTGTTTGTGCGGGTAAACTTGAAAAGGCGGTAAAGAAAATCGACGGAGTAATTTCTGCAAGCGTCAACTTCGTTGCGGGAAGACTCGACGTAGAGTACGACGAGAATAAGCCCGTTTTACAAGAAATAAAAAAGGTCGCTTACGATTTAGAACCCGACTGGGAACTTATAGGATTATAATGAGTAAAAACGCAAAAAGAATAATTAGGACGGCGGTGGGGATAGTCCTGCTTTTTTCAAGTATGAAATTTTTCCACTTTGTCGAATTGCACCCCTTAATTAAACTCGGTGTATTTTTGACAATTTACGTTTTGTCCGGTTATGACGTATTGTATAAAGCGGTACGAAATTTAATAAAAGGGCGAGTATTAGACGAAAACTTTTTAATGAGTATTGCGTCTATTGGCGCATTTGTACTCGGTTGGATATCGAAGTCTTACGACTATGCCGAAGGCGTTGCCGTTATGCTTTTTTATCAAGTTGGCGAAATATTTCAAGGTATTGCGGTCGGCAAATCGAGAGAGTCGATATCTTCTTTAATGGATATACGCCCTGACAAAGCGAGAATAATTCGTGGCGGGAAAGAGATAGAAGTTTATCCCGAAGAAGTGAAAGTCGGCGATAAAATAGTTATAAGGGCGGGCGAAAAAATTGCGCTTGACGGCAAGATAATATCGGGAAGTACGAACGTCGATGCGTCTATGATAACGGGTGAAAGTTTACCCCTATATCATACCGTCGGCGATAACGTTATAAGCGGAACGATAGTTTTAGACGGGAGCATTACCGTCGAAGTCGAGAAAGAATTTTACGACAGTACGGTGTCGAAAATTTTGGATTTGGTCGAAAACGTATCGGGCAAAAAGGCAAAGACCGAAAATTTTATCACGGCTTTTGCCAAATATTATACCCCTATCATAGTTGTTTGTGCCCTTTTAATCGCAGTCGTTCCACCGCTGGTTTTCGGAAACTTTATTAAATATATTAAGAGTGGACTTACCTTTTTGGTAGTTTCTTGTCCGTGTGCCTTGGTTATAAGCATACCGCTTGGATTTTTCGGCGGTATAGGCGGTGCGGGAAGTCGTGGCGTGCTACTTAAAGGTGCGAATTATATAGAACGGATATTAAAGGCAAATATCTTCGTTTTCGACAAGACGGGAACGCTTACGAAAGGCAAATTAAAAGTCGAAGGCGTTTATCCCGAAAAAGATAAAGACGAGATAATCCGTTTAGCGTCGATATGCGAACGGCACTCAAATCACCCTATTGCAAAGGCGATATTAAACGAATATAAGGGTGAGAAAATTCCCGAGTACGATGTAAAAGAAATTGCGGGGCAAGGCATAGTTGCAAGTAAAGAAGGCGAAGAAATTTTATGCGGAAACGCAAAACTTCTTAAATCGTATAAAATCGAATTTAGTCCGTCTATAAGCGGTTTAACGACTGTTTACGTTGCAAAAAACGGTAAAATAGTAGGGCAAATAACCGTTGCCGACGAGATAAGAGATGAGTCTTTTGTGTTAATTAACGCACTTAAAAAACAAGGGATAAAAACCTATATGTTTTCGGGCGATAATTATGCGCAAGTTAAATACGTTGCCGACAAATTAAAAATAGATGAGTTTAGGTCTGACTTACTTCCGCAAGACAAGACCAAAGAACTTCAAAAAATTTTGGATAACAAGAAGAAAGGCGACGTCGTCGCTTTCGTCGGCGACGGCATAAACGACGCACCCGTTATTATGCTTTCCGACGTTGGAATTTCGATGGGCGGAATAGGTAGCGATAGCGCAATCGAAGCGTCGGATATAGTTTTAATGCGAGATAATCCTATCGGAATTTTAGAAGCCAAAAGGACGGCGAAAAAGACGATGAAAATCGTAAAAGAGAATATTTTCATTTCGCTTTTTATTAAAATTACGGCGCTTATTTTAGCCGTACTTTCGATAGGCGGAATGTGGTTTGCGGTCTTTGCGGACGTCGGAGTATGCGTTCTTGCGGTGCTTAATTCGACGAGAGCGTTAAAATAGTCGAAAAGTATTGATAAATACTTTTATTTATGGTAAAATATACAAAAAAGCAAAAGGAGAATAAAATGGGCTTAAAAAATTTATTCAGGATAAATATTTTATGGGACGACGACAGTAAGAACACACTCGTCTATAAATACCCGTTCAAAAACGGTGGTAGAGAAGTCAACAATAAATCGACGATAACGGTCAAAGAGTCGCAAGTTGCGGTACTCGTTCATAAAGGTCAAATCGCCGACGTTTTAGGTCCGGGACTTCACGACTTAAATACCGATATTATCCCCCTTCTCACCAAACTTGCGTCGTGGAAGTATGCGTTTGAAACGCCTATAACTTTCGACGTGTATTTCGTAAACACCAAACAGTTTACGGATATCAAGTGGGGAACGCTTAATCCTATAATGATGAGAGATAAAGAGTTCGGCGTCGTAAGAGTAAGGGGATTCGGTGCATTTTCGTTCAGAGTTGACGACCCGAGAATTTTCTTAAAAGAACTTTTCGGAACTAACAGTACGTTTAAGACCGAAGATATTACGGGTTGGCTTAAAACTATGCTTTTATCGGCGTTTGCCGATTCTTTGGGCGAGAGTCAAATATCGGCTATCGACCTTGCGGCAAACTCGCTTGAATTTAACGAAATAGTAAGGCGTGCGATACAAAACGAGTTTAGGGAATTAGGTCTTGAACTTACAAAATTCATTATCGAAAATATGTCCGTTCCCGAAGAAGTCGAAAAGGCTTTGGACGAGAAGTCCAAACTCGGTATTTTGGGAGATTCGACGGATACGCTTTTGAAAGTATCGGCAGCGGAAGCGATGAAAGACGCCGCAAAAAATCCCGGTGGTGCGTTTATGGGCGCAGGGATAGGCGTCGGTGCGGGACTCGGAATAGGCGGAGTTATGGCAAATGCATTTTCTTCGTCGGATAAAAAGGCAGAACCCGAGAAAAAGGGCGGAACTAAAACTTGTCAAAAGTGCGGGGCGACCGTTCCGTCGGACGCTAAATTCTGTTCTTCTTGCGGAGAGAAATTGCCGACTAAAAGATTTTGTTCTAATTGTGGGGCGGAAGTTGACGGAAACGCTAAATTTTGTTCAAGTTGCGGAAATAAATTATAATTTTAAGGAGATAAAAAAATGGAAAAGAAAATTACCGTAGATACGGTTATTGCGGACGTTATCGAAATAAATCCCAACGCCGCCGAAATTTTAATGAAATACGGAATGCACTGTTTAGGTTGTGCCATTGCGCACGGCGAAACGGTAGGCGAAGCGGCAAGCGTTCACGGTGCGGACCTTGAAAAGATGCTTGAAGAACTCAACGATATCGAATAATAATGAACAAAGGGCAACAAGTAGATTTTTCAAAAACGGTCAAAGAAGTCGAAACGGAAAGCAAGAAATGCGAGAGTTGCGGTGGTACTCTCGTTTTCGAACCGAACACTCAAACCTTGCGCTGTGAACATTGTGGAAACACGATAAAAATCGATAAAGACTTTGCCGTTTTGGAACACGATATAGAGGAAGGTTTCAAAAGCGCAAAAAAATGGTCGAGCGACGAACAAGCGACGTATAGGTGCGAAAGTTGTGGGGCGATAGTAGTTATCGATAAAGACGAAGAAGCAAATCTTTGTCCTTTTTGCGGTGCGTCGCACGTCGTTAAAGACAATGCGTTTAAGGGCATTAAACCGCACGTAGTTATCCCTTTTCAATTCGGGAAAGACAATGCGGAAAGGTGTGCGAAACGCTGGGCAAAAAAAAGACTTTTTGCACCCCGCAAATTCAAGAAAAGTTTAGACGCCGAAAATATCAACGGCGTTTACGAGCCGTGTTTTACGTTTGACAGTAAATCGACTTCGTATTATGAAGGGCGAGTCGGCGAACATAGAACGAGAACGGTAGGTTCGGGCAAAAACCAAAGGGTTGAAACTTATACCGTTTGGAAGAACATAAGCGGTGTAATAAATATGGACTTCGACGACGTATTGATTGCGTCGAACGAAAGGTTTTCTCAAAAAGACTTAAACAGGCTTTCGCCGTTTAGTCAAGAGTATTATTGCGTTTACGAAAGGAAATATTTATCGGGTTTTTATGCCGACAGTTATCAAAAAGAGTTAAAAGACTGTTGGGGCGACGCAAAAACCGTTATGGACGAAAGGATAAAACGGGCGATAAAGAACAGATACAACTATGACGTTGTCGATTATCTCAACGTGTCGACTTCTCACGAAGACGTTAAATTCAAGTATTTACTGTTGCCTATATACAGGCTTAATTTTCACTATAAATCGGCGGACTATTCGGTTAAGATAAACGGTTCGTCGGGCAAAACGATAGGTAAAACTCCGACTTCGCCTTTAAGGGTTATATTAGCGGTCCTTTTGGGAATTGTTGTCGTCGGTGCGTTTATATATTTTGGATACAATTATTTTTAAGGAGTTAAAAAATGAAAAAACTTGTAAGCATTTTAACCGTGATAGCGGTTTTGACACTCGGCGTTTTTGCCACGGCGTCTTGTAAAAAAGACGCCGTTAAAAACGGAAGCAAGATAACCGAAATGACGATAACGTTTAGCGTAAACGGTCAGAAAAAAGAAGTTAATTTCGAATTATTCGAAAACTACGCACCCGAAACGATAGCGCATTTTAAGTATCTCGTAGAGAAAGGATACTACGATGGAAGCGTTATTTCTAACTGTTCCGACTTTTTGGAATTCGGTGCATATAAGGGCGAAAGATTTGATTTAACCGACCTATACGCAAGCGAAACCGAAAACGGCTACTATGATTTGATAACCGACGGATACGTCGACGGCAAGACTATGGGTGGACTTTCGAAGTACACGGAAGATAAGTCGATAAGGGGCGAATTTTATAACAACGGATACCGTTTGGATACGAATTCTACTTTATCTTTGGACGGCGCACTCGTATTAAAGAGAGATTTAAGCGACGATAATAGTAAAAATTACGATACGGGTAAAGCGACCGTCGTTGCGACTTTCGGTTCTAACGCATACGTTGACAGCGCAAGAAATTTCGCAGTTTTCGCAAAGGTTAAAACCGACGACGGAAGTTATGACGTCTTAAAGTCGATATTAGTAGATAACGAAACCGACGATGACGAAAACTTGCTTTTCTATTATAAGGGCGAACTTGAAAGCGTTGAAGACGACTTTGATAGAGAAGGGTATTTAAGTGAGTTAGAAGAAGTCGGAAGGTACATAACTCTTTCTTCTTC
This sequence comes from Christensenellaceae bacterium, assembly GCA_045600785.1. Classification (GTDB taxonomy): domain Bacteria; phylum Bacillota; class Clostridia; order Christensenellales; family Borkfalkiaceae; genus UBA10281. Next base: position 5,957 of record JAZRYO010000006.1, read on the forward strand.
CAACACCTATTACGCTCAAGATTCAGACGGCAATTTCACTATTGATTTAAGCCTTGCACATAGTGATTTATTAGACAAGATAATCGCTGACGTAAGTAATGATACGAACGTTCTTTTATGTTTACCTGCGACGGAGATTAAAATAGTAAGTATTTCTATTTCTTCTTCTTACGTTAAAGAATAATAAAACGAATAAACGAACAACGCCACGAAGGGTAAGCCCTTCGTGGCGTTATTTTTATGCTTTTATTTGTAGTTCCAAATCGGCTTTTCCGTTAAAGGAAAAGATTTTAACGACTACGTCGTTTTGACTGAAAAATTTAAGTAAGTTGTCGGCAATTTCTTTATTTTCAACTGCGTAGAACGTGGCGACGTCGGTGGCGGTTTTAAGTCTATTTTTCGGTGTTTGCCTTGAACCGCCGAAAAGTGCTTTACCGCCCGTGAAAAACTCGACGGCAACGAGTTCGCCTTTTATATACTTTGCCGTATGGGCGATAAGTTCGTCTTCGTCGCCGTATGAAAAGTGTGCCGTTTGATAGGTAAATTCCATTGCCAAGTCTTCTCCAAAAGTAATCGCAATGTTATTGTCCGAATACGGATTTTTAATGCCGATAAATTTAGTGCCTTGATAGTCGTAAACGTTTGCGCCGAAAGACTTTAATTTTTCCGCAATATAGATAATAGAATTTTCTTTGTCCATACGACTATTATATAATAATTAAAATGGGCTTGCAAGTAAATTACCTATCAAATATTTTGCATACCGAGTAGAAGACGGGGATAGTTAAATAAATAACCCAAAGGGGATGCCAAATTCCGAAAATAAGTCCGAAAAGACAGAAAAAGAAGGTTAGAAATACGGGATAGCAAAAACTCGAAACTTTTCTTTTTATTACGGCGTCGGGAATAGACGTTATGACGGGGAAGAGAAGGAAAAGCGTCCAAGAAATTCTAAACGCCGAGCCGAAAAATCCCCAAAGGAAGAACGCAATCGCAAGACCGAAAAATGCCGAGCAGTCAAAAATCGCCTTAAACTTTTCTTTGTCTTCGTGCGTATAAAAAACCTTAACGCCCTTTTTTGCCTTTTTAACTCCGTCCTTTATATCGTCTATAGTTTCGGCTAAATTTTTAAGTTCATCGATGTCGGCGTCCATTTGAATATCGGGATTTTCCGAATCGCAATCGCTTAAATTTATATCTATCCTTTTGCCTTTTATTTTTATACCGTCGTCGCTAACGTGAATATGTAAACGCTTATCGCCGTCTTTCTTATCTTTGCCCGTATAAAACTCCGCTTG
>JAZRYO010000007.1:0-1032 GCA_045600785.1 Christensenellaceae bacterium
GAAATCGGGTGCGGTATTTTTAGTCATCGGCGTATCTACTGCGCCCGGGCGAATTGCAATAACCTTAATACCCAAATAGTTCATTTCCCGTCTTAAAGAGTCGTTATAGCCTTCTACGGCGTGTTTACTCGCCGTGTAATAGCCGTGAAACGGCATTGAACAAAAACGTCCGTATTCGCTTGAAAAGTTGATGTATCTCCCCTTCGCCTTCTCTATAAGCGGAAAGAAAATACCGTTTATTCTCGCCATACCCGAAACGTCTACGTCCATTATCTTTTGCATATTGTCGGCGTTTTCTTCAACCAAAGACCCCATAATAACGATGCCCGCCGTATTGATGACGCAATCGAGTTCGTCCGTTATTTTTGAAACGGTTTTATAGGCGTCTTTAACACTTTCGGTTATTTTAACGTCAACCTTGATAAATTTGTAGTTAGAATTAGAATATCCGTCGTCGAATAGGTCTAAACCGAAAACGTAGTATCCGTTTTCGAGAAATTTATTTGCAATAGCCCGACCTATTCCGCCACTTGCTCCCGTAATTAGAACGTATCTCATTTTTCCCCCGTCAAATATAAAAGACACTTTTTAACGCCTATTTAGTAGCGCAATTTATTTCGCTTTTTCTTCGTACGACTTTATTTTGCCTATCACGAAAACCGAGAACGGAAAAAGAACTAACTCGACGAGTGTCTTTAATAAAGCCTGAATAAAAATAATAGTTAAAAGTTGAAAGAAGTTTGTAATTATCGTGCCGTAGCCGTGAATAAACAGGTATAAAAGCGGAAGGAAAATCATACAGTCGACTATTTCTCCGCATAGCGACGACAAGATACTACGAAATGCAAAGGCGGACGCTTTTCCCGTGGAATCGTATGCCTTCATTTTGGCAAAAACCAAATCGTTTAATAAGTCGCCGACCATAAATGCGGTTAGCGATGCAAAGACGATACCCGGCGTCGAATCGCAAACTATCGAAAACGCTTCCGAAGTGGTCGAATCCATACCCGGCATAACGGCGACTAACTTGAA
>JAZRYO010000008.1:0-2781 GCA_045600785.1 Christensenellaceae bacterium
TAAAACGTTAAAGAGTAGTTTGAATTCGGTTTCAAAGTCTATCTCGATAAAAGAGAAAAATTTGAAAGCCGATTTAACTGCTAAAAAGGTTGAAGACGACGAAGCCAAAATTACTGAACTTGCGTCCGAACTTGAAAAAGAATATTTGGCTAATGAAGTCGAAACTACCGAAATCGAACCTTCTCAAACTGAACTTACAATAGCCGTTGAAAGCGAACAAGAAGTAGTTGATGTTAAAGAAGAAGTAGAAATTCAACTCAAAAAGGAAGAATCGGTCGAAAAAGTCGAAGAACCTACTCCCGTCATCGAAGAAAAGGCAAAGCCTTTAACTGAAGCCGAATTAAAGGAAGCGAGAAAGAAAGCAGTCGAAGAAGCACAAGCGAGAGCGCTTGCCGAAGCGAGAGCAAAAATCTTGGAACAAAAAAAGAAAGAAGCTATCGCAAGGGGAGAAGATCCGAATTTAGTCACCTTGCCCACCCGTCCGCAAAGAACGTACGAGCCACACGATAATAAGCCGAAAGGTCAAAGACGTGAATTCGTTCCGCAAGACAGTAGAAAACCGTATCAACAAAGAAACGGTCAAGAAGGTAAGACGGATAGAAACGCTAAACCCTTTAATAATTCCAAACCCGTTGAAGTATCTTTCGTTCCGAAAGATACGGGTAAGTCTTACGGCAACAAGAAAAAGAACGTTGAAAAGTCTTACGATGATAAGAAGGCTATCAATAAAAAATCTCTTGCAAAAGGTCAAGTTTCCGTTGCTGATTTTGACGAAAACAAGACCGGTTATAGAAAGTTAAGAGTTAAGAAAGATAAGAAAGAAGTAGAAATTCAAACCGTTAAGATAGAAAAAGCGGTTATTAACAAAGAAATTATTCCCATTAAAGAACTTTCCGAAAAAATCGGTATTTCGGCTATCGAAATAACTAAACGACTTTTCAAAGAAGGAATAATGAAGACGATTAACGATTCCGTTGACTATGATACGGCGGGCGTTATTGCCGCCGACCTTGGCATTGAACTCGAACTTAAACTCGATAAGACTGCCGAAGACGTATTAAACGAAGCGTTCGACGTCGTTGACGAAGCGGAAAATCTTATTAAGCGACCTCCCGTCGTTACGGTTATGGGACACGTTGACCACGGTAAAACTTCTTTACTTGATAAGATTAGAAGTGCAAACGTAACCGCAACCGAAGCGGGTGGTATAACTCAACATATCGGTGCATATACGGTTAACGTAAACGGAGAAAAAATTACGTTTTTAGATACGCCCGGACACGCTGCGTTTACTCAAATGAGAGCAAGGGGAGCGCAAATTACCGATATAGCGGTTATCGTTATTGCTGCCGACGACGGTATAATGCCCCAAACCATAGAAGCAATTCACCATGCACAAGCAGCAGGCGTTTCTATAATCGTTGCGGCAAATAAAATCGATAAACCGCAATCGAATATCGAAAAAGTCAAGCAACAATTATCTGAACAGTCGATTTTGGTCGAAGAATGGGGCGGAGACGTTGCACTTGTACCCGTATCCGCAAAGACGGGACAAGGTATCGACAGTTTATTAGAAACTATAATTTTAACTGCCGAAGTTAAAGAACTTAAAGCAAATCCCAACAGAATGGCAAAGGGTGCAATTATCGAAGCCAAACTCGATAAAGGTAAAGGCCCTGTCGCAACCGTTTTAATTCAAAACGGAACGTTGCATACGGGCGATAATATCGTTACAGGAACTATTACAGGTAGAGTCAGGGCAATGATTGACGATAAGGGAAGAACGGTCAAAGAAGCAGGTCCTTCGACTGCCGTTTCCGTTATCGGACTTGAAGACGTTCCAAATGCAGGCGATACGTTGTTTGCCGTTGAACAAGACAAACTTATGAAACTCGTCGCCGAAGAAAGAAAGAATAAAGAAAGAGAAGAAATGATTAAAGCGTCGCAAAAAGTTACGCTTGACGATTTATTCTCGAAAATTTCAGACGGCGATTTGAAAGTTATCAACCTTTTAATTAAAGCCGACGTTCAAGGTTCGGTCGAAGCGGTAAAGCAATCTTTAACCGAACTTTCAAACGACGAAGTTAAGGTTAAAGTCATACATGCAGGCGTAGGTGCGATAAACGAAACCGACGTTATGCTTGCCGACTCGACGAACGCAATAATCATAGGATTTAACGTTCGTCCAGATACGAACGCTAAGACGCTTGCCGAAAGAAGTAAGATTGAAATTAAGTTGTATAGAATAATCTACGAGGCAATAGAAGACGTTTCTAACGCAATGAAAGGTCTTGTTGCACCTAAAACGGTTGAAACGTATATGGGTAAAGCCGAAGTTCGTCAAACCTTCAAAATTACCGGTGTCGGTATGGTAGCGGGTTCATACGTTGTCGAAGGTAAAATCGTTAGAAACGGTAAACTCCGTATCTATCGTGATAACGTTATGATTTGCGAGGGCAACGTAAATCAATTAAAGAGATTCAAAGACGACGTAAAGGAAGTTTCGCAAGGATTTGAATGCGGTATTTCTATTGAAAATTTCAACGATATCGAAGTCGGTGATTTTATCGAAAGTTACGTTATTGAAACGAAATAACTTTTATGCGTCGATGACAGTTCGTCATCGGCGTAAATTATATAGGTGATTATGAAACAAAAAAGAGAAGGAAGATTAAACGCTGAATTTCAAAAAGAAATTTACGATATCCTAAAGTATAAAATTAAAAATCCTTTAATTTCCGAAATGTTTAGTATTATGGAAGTTGACGTTACTGCCGATTT
>JAZRYO010000009.1:0-3416 GCA_045600785.1 Christensenellaceae bacterium
TCTTCTTTTTCTTTTTTAGATTTTTTGTCGATAAGTCGATAGGAAAAGGCTCTTCGACAAGCGGTTTAATATCGTTTGGGTCGATATTCGGTGGCAAAATATTCGTTGAATCGATGTTCGTAGGATTAAATATATTTCTCATAATCTCTCTCCTTTGCCTATATTATCGACAAAGAAAAGATAAATTATACGGGACTGAAAATACCCAAAATAACTATTCCGACAAAGGCGATAAAAATCGAAAGATAATGCTTATAAGAAAGTTTCTCTTTTAAGAAAATTCTACTTAAAAGCACCGAGAGTGCGCAATACGACGATATTATAACCATTCCGGCTTCCGCACCTAAACTATCGTCGAACATAACTGCCATATAAAAAATTTGTCCGACTGTTTCACATATACCGCCTAAATACAAACTCTTTTTTTGGAATAACTCTTTTACGTTTTTGTTTTTCAAAAACACAAAAAAAACGACGGTTGCCAAAATAAAAAAAGTGAATTCAAACGCCGAATTAGACGCATATTCGGATATATCGACTTGTCCGTTTTCGGTAAAATACGATAACGTTTGGTCACCGACTGTTCCAAGGGCATCTATTACTAAATACGCTACGGGGATAAAAATGGCAAGTACGCTTTTTTGATAATTTTTTCCCGATTCTTCTTGACGAAGTTTCCTTTTTTCGTCGTCTTCCATATTTTCGAAAAATCCGAGTAAAACTATTCCGACGGTAATTAGTATTACGCCTATTATAGAATAAGTGTTTAATGAGATTTCTCCCCTAAAAATTATCGCACATAAAAGAAGTGCCAAAGAACCCGAACAATTACATATCGGCGAAGATATCGAAAGTTCTATGTACCTTAATCCGACGTATCCGACGACCATCGCCAAAATATAAACGGTTGCGATAGGAAGATACAAAACAAAGTCTTTCACCGTAAAATCGGTGTATAAAAGTCCCCTTAGAAATACGGGGATATTTTCAACGCTTAATATTCTTCCTAAAACAAGCGTTATGATAAAGTGAACGCCCATACAAATTCCGACGGCGAACACTACTTTCCATTGACTTTTTTTATCGTCTTGTCCGCTACCGACTTTTGAAAAGACGTCCGAACCACTCCAACAAACGAGTGCGATTAAAGAAAATAAAAACCACATAAATTACAATTTAATAATGTTTGCATTTAACATTTCTTGCAAACTTGCAAGTATGCCGAGTTTTGCATGATACCACGTTAGACCGCCTTGAAAATAAACGGCGTAAGGCTCACGAATAGGTCCATCAGCCGATAATTCTATAGACGAACCTTGAACAAATGCGCCAGCAGCCATAATAACTTCGCTATCGTATCCCGGCATTGCCCAAGGGATAGGCGTTGCGAAACTATCGACGGGTGCGATTTCTTGTATTCCTTTACAAAACGCAAGCATTCCTTCTTTACTTTTAAGTTCGACGGCTTGAATAATATCGTGTCTTTCTTCACTAGACGACGGTATTACCTTAAATCCTAAATCTTCATAAAGTTTTGCAGCAAATATCGCCCCTTTTTCAGCGCCTGCGACAACCGTCGGAGATAAGAAAAATCCTTGATAAAAACTTTGCATAACGCCTAAACTCGCACCGACTTCTTGCCCAAGTCCGGGTGCTGAAAGTCTATACGCACACCTATCTATACACTCTTTTTTACCGCAAATATATCCGCCGATAGGCGCAAGCCCACCACCGGGGTTTTTTATAAGCGAACCGACTACCATATCCGCACCGACGTCCGACGGCTCTACCGTTTCGACAAATTCGCCGTAGCAGTTATCTACCATAACCAAAACGTCGGGTTTTATTTGCTTTACGAACTTTATAAGTTCTCCTATCTTCTCGACTGAAAAAGACGGCCTTGTTTGATAACCTTTACTTCTTTGAATAGTTATAAGTTTCGTTTTATTATTTATCGCTTTTTTAATATTTTCGTAATCGAAAGAACCGTCGGGAAGTAAATCGACTTGACGATAACTTACCCCGTATTCTTTAAGCGAACATTTACTTTCTCTAATGCCGATAACTTCTTCTAACGTATCGTAGGGTTTACCGACGGGAGATAAAAGTTCGTCGCCCGGAAGTAAATTCGCCGAAAGTGCGACGGTTAAAGCGTGCGTTCCGCATACTATTTGCGGACGAACGAGTGCCGATTCGGTATGAAAAACATCGGCGTAAACTTTTTCGATTTTATCACGACCAAGGTCGTTATAGCCGTATCCGTTGGACATAGAAAAGCAAGCGACGTCCACTTTGTTTTTTATCATTGCGGATAGCACTTTGTTTTGATTGTACTCGGCTATTTCGTCGATTTTTTTGAACCTTTCGGTTAAGTTTTTCAATGCCTTTTCGCCAATGTCGTAAACGACTTTCGATATGCCTAAATTTTTATAACTTTCGTATATATCCATACTTTCTTTCCAAAAAAAGTGGTGATTACTCACCGCTTAATTTATTTTCGTTTATTATCTTTATTATTTCTTCAATTTTATTTAACACTTCGTTTCTTCCGTCTTTCGTCGTCGATGAAACGCTTATTATATTGTTCGTCGTAATCGCAAAAAAATTGGCGATTTCCTTTTCTTTTTTATTTACTTCCAACCTACTTAACTTATCTTTTTTCGTCGCAATAAACGAAAAAGATATCGCCGATTGATGAAGAAAATTTGCCATAGTTTCATCGTCCAAAGTCGGCAAATGCCTAATATCTACCAAAGAAAAAACGTAGTCGTAATTTTGCTTATCGGCGAAAAAATCTTCCATCGTTTCCGCCCATTTTTCTTTTTCTTCCTTTGACACTTTGGCGTATCCGTAGCCGGGTAAATCGGCAAGTACGAACGTTCCGAAGTCAAAATAATTTATGAGTCTTGTTCTTCCGGGGGTATCCGAAGTTTTTGCAAGTTTGTTTTGGTTTGCAAGCATATTTATAAACGAACTTTTACCGACGTTGGATTTTCCGACGACGGCGATAACGGGTTTATTAAATTTTCTAAACTGCGTTTTAGTCGCCGCCGACGTGATAAAAGTTGCGTTTTTTATTATCATAAAAATCCTTTAACGGCAACGCCGAATACTTCTTCAACTTTGCCTACGGGTATAAATTTCATTTCTTGCCTTATGGCTTCGGGTATTTCTTCCAAATCTTTCACGTTGCCTTCGGGAATAATTACCGTCTTAATACCAAGCCTAAACGCCGCAAGAGATTTCTCTTTAAGTCCACCGATAGGAAGAACTCTGCCGTGAAGGGTAAGTTCGCCCGTCATAGCAATATTTCCTGCGACTTTCTTGCCCGTAAACGCCGAAAGTATTGCAGTCGCAAGCGTTATTCCCGCACTCGGTCCGTCCTTTGGCGTTGCGCCTTCGGGAACGTGAATATG
>JAZRYO010000010.1:0-4174 GCA_045600785.1 Christensenellaceae bacterium
TGTCTGCGTTTCTGCAAAACGGTTTGGACTTCAATGACCAACAAGGTCTATTTCATCCCAAACCGTTTGCGAGCCTTGACATACTCGTTTCTAACCCCAAATTAAAAATAAGGACTTATAAACTTCGTCTGTCTGCGTTTCTGCAAGTCGGGCGGACATTTATCCCGTAATACATTGTTCCAAGCAAATTTTGAAATTCTTGCGTACAAAAAGTACGCCCCCTTCCAAAATTTATCTTGCGTCTCGTCTTACGGGCAACTATCCACCCTTATTATAAAGAAGAAATAAATAAGTAAGGACTTATAATCAAAAAGGAAGTTTTTTATGAACGACTTTGAAAAAGAACAAATAATAAAAGCGGTGATATCCGCAGTTCAAGGGGATAGCGATATAACCTTGGAACAGGCAAGAAAACTGTCAAAAATAATAATGGAAAGGGCAAAGCAAGACGGTGTAAACGTCGTCGTATCGGTTTGCAACTCTCAAGGTCGCCCCGTTTTGTTAGAAGTTATGGACGGTGCGTTTTTGGTAAGCCCGACTGTTGCGACGAAAAAATCTTACACGTCGGTTGCCGTAAAAATGAGCACTCAAAAACTCCGTGAAGAAATAAAGGCGGGCAAATCTTTGGAAGGACTCGAAAGTGAAAACAGCCTTATCTTTTTGGGCGGTGGCGAACCGCTTATTAAAAACGGCAAGGTCGTCGGTGGACTCGGAGTGTCCGGCGGAACGGCAAAACAAGATACTTTCTTTGCGTCTTTCGGTGCGGAAGTTTTCAAAAAGTTATAAAAAAAATTGCGGAATTTCAAAACGAAATTCCGCTTTATTTTTTGTAATATGTTGCCATATAAGTTGATTATTAGCACGATTTTTCGTTAAAAACCGTGCTAATAACATTCCCCAAAGGAAATATATCGCACGAGTAGAGCGAGTATATCGCAGACGAAGTATATATCGCTTTTCCGCAACGATGTTGTGGAAAAATATCACTACCACAGGTAATATAACTAGGGGCTGTCGTTTCCGACAGCCCCTACTATTACGGTCTGTAAATTTTAACTCCGTGTTTTACTATGGACAAATCAAAGTCGATATCGTCGTAGAGTTCGCCGTCTATTTGAATAGTGACGGGTTTATCGAATTCTATTTTAACGTGTTCTACTTTTTCGCACGAAATAAAATCTTGTCCTAAAATTTTTCCTTTCATAAGTTTTACAAAGGCAAACGGAATTCTTATCTTTTTAAGTTTTTCCGCAATTACGAAATCTAATTTACCGTCGTCAATCTCGGCGTCGGGACACATTCTGATTCCACCGCCGAATCTCTTGCCGTTTCCGACGCAAGCGATAAGGGCTTCCTTTTCTTCTTTGCCGTTTTCACGTTGAATATTGAATTTATAAAATTTGAACTTGATTAAACTTATGATAAGCGAAAAGACGTATTGAAGTTTACCACGCCAAAATTTACTGCTTTTGCAACGGTTTAATATATCGACGTCGATGCCCGTGCCGATAATGTTTAGTCCCCTGACTCCACCGCAAACCATATAGTCGGTATCCTTTGGCGTTTCGTTTAAGATTATATCGACCGCCTTTTCGACGTCGAGCGGAATTTTAGCAGATGCGACGAAGTCGTTTCCGCTTCCGCATGGGATAATTCCGAAATTATTTTTTTCGGGGTCGATACCGTTAAAGACTTCGTTTATAGTTCCGTCCCCGCCGATAGCGATAATATCCGTAGCCGTTTTAGACAGTTCTTTTGCAACCGAAATGGCTTCCTTTGGCTTTGTGGTGTAGTGAAATTTATATTCTACGCCTTTCGTTTTTAATATCTCTTCTATTTTTTCTGCGACCTTTGCGGTTTTCCCGTTATGCGCCGAAGGATTGACTATTAGATCTAACATACTTCTCCTTTACCGTATATGAAAAGTATATATTAACGTGCGACAAAAATCAACTGATTTTGACTTGAAAATTTCTCTATATTTCGACAAAAACGGGGCGAAAGTAAAACGAAAGTCAAATAATGTGCAAAATTTTTGTATTTTCTTAAAAAAAACACCGCCGACGATTGACAATGGGGGCTCATATAAATATAATTATAATACTTATACGTGCGCATAACATAAATATAGGGTGCGTGCGTAAAAAAATTACCTTTAAGGAGAAGAGTTTATGGGTAAATTATTCAAAAGGCTTATTTGTCTTTTACTCGGCGCTATTTTAGGCGTAGTTGCGACTCTCGGCGGAATAGCCGGTTCGCTTTATTACGTTTACACTAACGTAACGGTTGGACAAGTAACGAACGACAAGTATGTAGAGTCCATCGGAAACATCAACGATTTTTCGACGGAAGAACTTCTTGCGCTTATCTCGAAGGCGACTTCTGACCCCGAGAATTACACTTTCAAAGATTTGGAAGATAATTACGGTCTTAATTTAGTCGACTTCGTAAACGGATTGTTCAACGGTGCAATCAATACCGAAGACAGTCAAAATCAAGCGTACATAGACGATTTACGTTCAGTTTCCGTATTCAGTTTGTTTTCGGGCAAGGGCGTTTCTTCGTTCATAGACGACTTACCGGTCGGTGCGGTTTTAAGTTTTATTCCCGAATCGACGGTACTTTCGTACGAAGAAAGGGCAAAACTCCGTAAATACACTATCGGCGAATTGAAGATGGAAGACCCCTATACCGGCGGAAAGGTATGGGAATCGGTATTAAACGAAATCCCCGTCGGCGGACTTTTGCCGAGCGTTTTCGTTATGGAAAACGGCGAGTACAAGTATAAAGACGGCGAAAAATCTCCGTTAAATCTCATTGCGAATATGAAAGTCGGTTCTTTCGTTCAAATGGCGAAAGGAAACAACGCCATCGCAAATGAAATAGTTGACGGCGGACTTAAATCGATAGGTGCAATGACTATCGGCGAAATTTTGACCGACGCAGGATTAGACGAAGAACTCGTTAAGAAAATAGACGGTTTCGTCGGTTCTATGAAGGTTAGAGATTTGTTCGATATGGTTTCGGGCGAATACAAGTTCGACCTTAAAAAGTTAGTTGACAATATCGAAATCGGTGCGATACTCGGACTTACCTATGACGAAACTACGGGCAAGTGGTATGAAGAAAAGGACGGCGAACTCGTTCCCGTTAGCGGAATTAAAGAAATCTTGACCAAGTTAGACGTCGTAAGTTTATACGAAGCGATTAAGGACGACAGTCTTCCTATCGGCGAGAAAGTAAGAGATATCGTTTTGACTGCCGGCGACGTAACCGTTGGCGATATAGCAAGTATCGCAGGCTACGAAGTTAAGTCCGACGGTTTATACAAAAACGGCGAAAGAGAAAGAAACGAGATATTAAACCGCCTTGCAACCGTATCTTTGGAAGAAATACTCGGCAAGAAGGGAAGCGAATTTACCGCAAAAACGGTTAAAGACAATCTCTTAAATACTTTGACGAACAGTTTGGCTGACCTTGAATTCGGCGAAGCGATAGCGGGTGCGCTTAACGTTAAGAAAGTAAACGGCGCATACGTTTACGCAAGCGGAGAAAAGGAAGGCGAAAAGGTTTCTCCCGTTTTACAAAGAGCAATGAATTTGGAAGTCGGCGGACTTTTAGACGCAATCAACGGCGACACCGTTAAAGCGCAAGAGGTTATCGACGTATTCGAAAATGCCTTTGCGGGACTTTCACTCGGCGAAGTTTTAGGCGCTGACAACGTTGACGGTACTTGGTATAAAGACGGCGAAAAGGTAGAAGGCGTTTTAGCACTTATCTACGACGTTTCCGCCGACGGTATATTTACGACCATTGACGAAGCGATAAAAGGCGAAGTTTCCTTTGCCAACATTATAAGGGGCTTTATCCCCGACCTTAAATTAGGCGACCTTCTTCTTGCGTTTGATAAAAACGCAACTTACGACGGCGACGGCGACGAAAGAATTTACTTCGACAAAAACGGCGTTGCGCTTTCGAACGGACTTTGCGAAATACTCAACTTAAAGGTTTGGCAAATTTTAGGTGCGTTTGACAAAAACTCTTCTTACGATATAACCGACACTTTAAGAAATATTTACTTTGGCGAAATAGTAAACTTCAACAAGTTCTATTTAGTTGAAAACACAACCGGAGAATTACTCCTTCTTAAAGAAAGCGAAGCGGACGATTTACA
>JAZRYO010000011.1:0-1019 GCA_045600785.1 Christensenellaceae bacterium
CTCTTTTCCGACTTCTTCGAGTGTTCTTGGTCTTCCGTCTTTAATGCCGCAGCGGAGAAGTAAAACTCTTTCTTCTCTCGGCGTCAACGTGCCTAAAACTTCGATTATTTGTTCTTTAAGCATTTCGCTTGCACCTTTGTCGGTCGGCGACGCCGCTTGAACGTCTTCGATAAAGTCTTCCAAATGACTGTCTTCTTCTTCGCCAATAGGAGTTTCCAAAGAAACGGGGTCTTGCGCTATCCTTTGAATTTCTATTACCTTTTCTTCGGATATACCCATTTCCTTGGCTATTTCTTCGGGGGTTGGTTCTCTGCCTAATTGTTGAAGTAAAGTTCTCGATACTTTAACGACTTTATTTATGGTTTCTACCATATGAACGGGTATTCTTATCGTTCTCGCTTGGTCGGCTATCGCTCTCGTTATGGCTTGACGAATCCACCACGTTGCGTACGTCGAAAACTTAAAACCTTTTTGATAGTCGAATTTCTCGACGGCTTTCATAAGTCCCAAATTACCTTCTTGAATAAGGTCCAAAAATTGCATACCACGACCGACGTATCTTTTCGCTATCGAAACGACGAGTCTTAAATTGGCTTCGGATAACTGTTTCTTTGCGTCTTCGTCGCCGTCCATCATTTTCTTGGCGAGTTCAATTTCGTCGTCGGCAGATAAAAGGGGTACTTTTCCTATGTCTTTTAAGTACATTTTGACGGGGTCATCCATACTTACTTCTTTTAAGATTTGGTCGTAAAGTTCCTTCTCTTTTTCATAGTTATCGACAATCGTTATGCCGTTTGCTTCTATCTCTTTGTAAGCGTCTTCGATTTCGGTCGGGTCTGCCTTGGCGTTTTCGAGTCTTCCTAAAACTCTGTCCGCTTCGGCTATGCCCTTTTCTTTATATTCTTCGATTATCTCGCTTACAATAGATTGAATTTTTTCTTCCATGAGAATTTAATCCTCCGTTAAAGTTTTGAAATTTTTGCGGTCGTTTCCGCAATGAGTTTTACGATACGCTTTCT
>JAZRYO010000012.1:0-6324 GCA_045600785.1 Christensenellaceae bacterium
CATTATAGCACGAAAGGGCCGGGCGCGCAAGGGGGAGACGCAAAAACGGCGCCGGAAGCTTGTTCCGGCGCCGCCCTGCCGAGGACGGATCATAGTTCCTCGGACGGATCTTTTTCTTTGCCGAGGGAGTTTAACATACTCGTCGAGATAAGCGAGATGCTTAAAGGAAGGGTAATTATTGCCGATTTTATAACGTAAGCACCTGCAAATTCGTCGTGATAAAGTATTTTTCCGAGTTCGTTTCCGCAAGATAGAAACACGGGAATAATAAGACATGCGATTAAAGTTGAAAAATTTAAGGCTTTTTCAACGTTGTTTTTAAGCGTTTTATATTTTTTTGAATAAAAGTTCGACGAAAGTTCGGGAACAAGTACGATAGCAAGTGAGCCGATTATTGTTGACGGTATGAAAATAAGTGGCATTGCCATACCGAAGATTTTTCCAAATTCAGATACGGCGTTCGCTTCGTTAAAGCCGAGTTTAATTAGTCTACTTGGAAGTATTATCGCAATAAGAGTGTTTATAAGCGAAGATGCCGAACGCATAAACGTTATAGGCGTTGACGACAAAACAAGCGGTTTTAGCTCTCTTTTTGGGCTTTTAAGTTTTCCACCGCAAATGAAATAGACCGATAGAGAAGCGACAAATGAAAACACGTAGGATATTACGACTGCATACGTCGCTTTTTCTACGCCGTCTAACATAGATTTTTTGTTCGTAATCAGTATTATCCCGAAAACGAGCATTACCGCTTCTTCTAAAAGTTCGATAATACTGTACGTTAAAAACTTGTTTTCGCCCCAAAAAGAACCACGAATTACCGAATATATGGAAGTTATCGATAGTCCTAAAATTAAAATTTGAAGTAATTTTGCGCACCGTAGGTCAGTAAACAAAAAACCGAGAGTGTTTACGTTGAATATTACTAAAAACGTAATGGGCAAACTTATAAGTAATGTCGTTAATATTCCTGCGCTAACCGTTTCGTAAGTTCTTGCTTTTTCGCCGTTTTCCTTGTGTTTAATCATCATTCGGGAAACGGTTATAGGTATTCCCGATGAGGTAAGCGTCATAAAAAGCCCAAGCATAGAGAGTGCTATTTGATAAAGCCCAAGTCCCTCCGAACCTAAATTTCTCGACAGATATATTCTGTAAATAAAGCCTAAAAACCTTTCGAAACAAGAAAATACCGTAACAAAAGCGACGGTTTTTACAATCTTATTTATTTTAATTACCTCTTTGTACTATTAAATATTTATTACGAATATAAATTAACTATGAATAAAGAGTGTATTTTGTTAAGCGATTTTAATTTTTTAGACGAATTTTATTATAAAGTTCAAAAAGGGGATAGTCTATCGTCTTTGGCGGATAAATTTCATACGACGGAAAGCGTAATTATTAAAAATAATCGATTAAGTTCAGACGTAAAAGATGGGGAACTTATCTTTATTACAAAAATAAAAGGTGAAAAAAGAGTGGTTATGCCTTACGACAGTTTAGAAAAATTATGCGATTACGATAAGGTAAAGATAGACGAAGTCGTAAGAAAAAATATGATTGATTATCTTTTCGTAGGTCAAGTTATTTATATATAATTGATTATAAATTTTCGGGAGTATAAAACCCTTGTTTTTTCTCGGTAAGTTTTTTAGCGTAATAAAAAGCGCCATCTATAAACGCTTCTTTATTATATGCTTGATGAATTACCGAGATTTTTTCGTTTTTACCGTAAAAAACTATTTCGTGAGTGCCTATTTCGTTTCCTGCACGAATTGAAAGAGTTTCGACCGTTTTGTTTTCTATCTCGTTTTTTAGAGTAATCGCCGTACCCGACGGACAGTCTTTTTTATATTTATGATGAGTTTCGATTATTCTAACGTCGTAGTTTTTAAGTTTTTTAGAAATATCATTTAGATTATTCTTAATTGCTATTATACCCTTTGAATAATTGTTTGATTGTAAAATAGGGATAAGGGTAGAATATTTTTTAATTAAAGTGTAGTCGCTGTCGTTTAGACCTGTCGTTCCTATTAGGACGGGAATAGAATAAATCGATGCAAATTTTAGTTCTTTTTCTAAAACTTTCGGGCTTGAAAAATCAATTATACAATTCGGGCGTTCTTTAATTAAATTAAAATCGGTGTAAGTTTTGCAATCGTAATCTGTGTCAAAATTAACGTCAACACCGAATAAAACGTCTATTTTATTTTCTATTGCGTATTTATATATTGCTTTCCCCATTTTGCCGTTTATACCAACGATGCCTATATTAAACATAATCTACTCCTTATAAAATTTTTTTAATTCTTTATTTAGTAATTTTTCCTTTTTGTCGTCTAATTTAGTAAGTGGAAGTCGCATAAAATATCCTTTACCGTATAAATTTTTAACAGCCGTTTTGATGGGGATAGGGTTGACTTCTTTCGACAATGCTTTTATTAGTCCCATTATTTTTTCTTCTTCCAAAAATTCTCCGAATTTTCTAAAATAACAGTAATTTGCAGTTATTTTATCGGGAATTATGTTTGAAACAACGGAAATAATTCCGCTTGCTTTTTCTTTAAGTCCATCGAAATAATATTCGTCCGAACCTATATAAACGGGAATTATGTCGTTTAATTTATCTATTGACAATTTTAATTCGTCAAAAGTTTTCGGTGAATTTTTATATCCGACGACGTTTTTAAGTTTTGCGATTTTTTTTGCAACGTCTATGGGAATATCTATTCCCGTTCTTGACGGCACGTTATAAAATATAATCGGGAAATTCGCCTTGTCGGAAATCTCCTTGAAGTGCAGATATAGTCCGCTATTCGAACATTTGTTATAATATGGGGTTACGCATAATGCACCGTCGGCTTTTAGTCTTTTTGCCATAATGCAAAGTTTTACCGCTTGTTTCGTTGAATTAGAACCGCACCCAACTATTACGGGAATTTTCTTTTTAACGGTTTTAACTGCAGTTTTTATTATTTTCCGCCGTTCAATGTTAGATATTGTCGATGGTTCTCCCGTCGTTCCTAAAACGACTATTGCAGATACTTTATTTTTGATTTGACTTTCGATTTGTTCCTTAAAAAAACGATAATCGATTTTATTTTTATTGTTTATCGGTGTGATTAATGCGGTTGCAACGCCTAAAAATAACGGTTTTTTCATTTATTTTCTCCAAAAAACGTCTAAATGCAAATTTATAGACTTAAATGCTTGAAATCAAAACGATTTAACTATATAATTATATTATACAGTTAAAAAATTTATCACTTGGAGAAATTATGGCAAAAAAGAATTTTATTACGAGATTTATCGAAGGACCTGAAAGGTCGGAAGACTACGCAAAAAAGACACTTCCGCATAACAGATGGCAATTAGGTTGGGACGTTTTTAAGGGTAATTTAGGCAAAATGGTTTTCTTAAACTTATTAACACTCCTTTTCTGTCTTCCTTTAATTGCGATAATTTTTATTAGGAATTTATTTCAAACTTCCATATCTGCAACTTTTCCGTTTAGTCAAAACGTCGGTATAGGTTATCCCGCATATCCCGGTGTTTCGGGGCTTGAACCTATGCTTAATTACGAACTTAACGTAGAAGTTTTTAAGTTTTTAATTATCGGCGTCATATTTTTGGCGATAGCGTTCTCGGGCGGATTTTACGTTATAAGAAATTTATTATGGCGTGAATCGGTTTCCGTCGGCGCAGACTTTTTCAAAGGCGTTAAAAAGAACTTTTTCGTAGTATTTTTCTCGCTTTTATTATATTCGGTCGTTATGGTGTTATCGATAATTGCCTTAGATTCGTCGAGTATTATGCTTGCAACGGGAAAGGGAGTCCGTTGGCTTTTGTTATCGTCTAGAATAATAACTTATATAGTAATGGCGATTTTTACTTTTATCTGCTTATTTATGATAACGCTTGGACTTACTTATAAAATTTCTTTCGGGCATTTGATTAGAAACGCATTTATTTTAACTATTGCGCTTATACCGACAAACGCATTTTTCTTGGTATTTGCAAGTGCGCTTTTCTTGATTTTATTGCTTAAAGTCTTATTTTTATCGGTATTTGCTGTATCGTTTATACTATTTTTCGGATTTTCGGTATTCATTTTAATTTGGATGAATTATTCACAATGGATATTCGATAAATTCTTAAACGACAGAGTTCCGGGTGCTAAAAAGTATAGGGGAATTTACAATCCTACGGAAGAAGGCGGTATCGACGATAGTGCACTCGTTGAGAAATCTAAATTCAAGAGTTTACACGTCAAACCTATTACCGACACCGAAGTCGAACTTTACGAACTTCCTACTTCGTTTAGTAGAGAAGACTTGCAAAAATTAGAGCAAAGTAAACAAGCTATGCGTAAAGACAGCGACGAGTATTCCAAAAAGGCACAAGAAAACGAAGTTGGCGATGAAAATGAATAAGGCTTTGCCGTACGGTATTTTAGCGAAGTATTACGAAGATTTAACTTTAAACGATTATAAACGTTGGTCAGATTATATTTTAGACTTAATCAAATTACACGCAAAAGGCAAATCGGGAGTTGATATTGCTTGCGGAACGGGTTATTTTACAAGGGCAATAAAATCGGCGGGATACGACGTTTACGGCGTTGATATATCTAAAGACATGCTTGAAAAAGCAAACGAATTGACAATTAAAAACGGACTTAATATAAACTATTTAAGGCAAGATATAAAAAGTTTTAAGGCGTTTAATAAAGTCGATTTTATAACTTGTATTTGCGACGGTTTTAACTATATAAAAAATGAAGACCTTAATAAATCTTTTAAGAAAATATATTCTGCGTTAAATAAGGGCGGGGCGTTTATTTTCGATATTTCTTCTAAATATAAACTTACTAAAATTATAGGGAATAACGTATTTTTTGAAGATTTTGACGACTTGACTTATTTATGGACTAATTCGTTATCTAACGATAAAGTTGATATGGATTTAACGTTTTTTGTTAAAGACGGCAAAAATTACGTTCGCTACGACGAAAGTCATACTCAATTTATACACGATACCGAAAAGGTCGTTAAAATTCTTTCTTTGGTCGGGTTTTCAAAAATAGAAGTTTACGGTCATTTGGGCGAAAAATTATCCAAGACTTCGGAAAGAGTAAATTTCATTGCAATAAAATAATGGGTAGATTATTAAAAGGGCTTATTTTTAACGACGAAGTCGCTTTATCCGTTTTGGATACGACGGACATCGTAAATCAAGCGATAAAATTTCATAAATTATCACCGCTTTCGGCTGCAGGACTCGGTAGGACCTTGACTGCAACCGCTTTTATGTGTTCAAATCTCAAAAACGACAAAGAGAAGTTGTCGATTACTATAAAAGGGAACGGCGTTGGCGGGCAAATAGTTTGCGTTGGCGACGGAAAGTTGTCCGTGCGTGGATATATCGTAAATCCAAACGCTGAATTGCCGTTAAAACAAAACGGAAAACTCGACGTCGGCGGTTTGGTCGGCAAAAACGGAACAATAACCGTTATCAAAGATTTGGGACTTAAAGAACCTTACGTCGGAAGAAGTAATTTAATAAGCGGAGAAATTGCAGAAGATTTTGCCGCTTACTTTGCATATAGCGAACAACAACCGACCGCAATTTCTTTGGGCGTTTTAATAGGAAAAGACGGGCTTTGTTTGGGTGCGGGCGGAGTCGTTATGCAACCGCTTCCTAACTGTTCGGAAGAAAATATTTCAAAAATCGAAGAAATGATACCGAATTTTAAGGATATCAGTTCGAAAATTTTCGAGTACAGTTTGGATAAATTAGTTTCTTTATATTTTCCCGAGTGCGATTTTACCGAATTTAACCCGAAGTATAAATGTAATTGTTCTAATTCTTATATCGAAAAAATTTTAATAACTTTGGGAGAAAAAGAACTTTATGAAACGGTTGAAAAGGAAGGTAAAATCGAAGTTTGTTGCGAATTTTGTGATAAAAAGTACGTTTATCTTAAAGACGACGTTGATAGATTATTAAAAAAATGAGTGAAGTTTATAAATTAAGACCTAATTTAGACGATACTTTCGATAGGGCGAACGAATACTGCGACAACGGTGATTTTTTCGGTGCTTTATCGATTTTATTATACGAAAAACGTAAAAATCCAAAAAATATCGACGTTTTGGCACATATAGCCGACGTGTATTTTGAAATAGGTTTATACGAAAACGCTATATGTTATTGGTATAAATTTTTATCGCTATCTAAAAAAGACGATTTAATCGACGCTTATAACGGACTTGGTGCTAATTTTTATATGCTTGAAAACGTACCCGTTGCCGGATATTATTT
>JAZRYO010000013.1:0-3023 GCA_045600785.1 Christensenellaceae bacterium
AAATGCCATAAGAGAAAAAATTAAAATTTTCGGGTGTGAAAACAAAGCATAAATAAAATTTTCACAACAAAAAAAGCGGTATAAACCGCTTTTTTTATTTTAAGAATACTTTTTTGATTGCGTCTAAATAGCCGTATCCGTATAAGTCGTCAGGCTCTAAATAACTTGTTTCCGTCCACTCGTTCCAACTGTTTACGGTTATAAGTTTAACACCCGTTTTTTCGGCAAGCGCTTTTGCTTTTATAAGCGCTTTTTCTATTTCTTTCGGTGTATTTTTCTTTGTGATTAAAAATGTGTTTTTAGGATATCTCGGTGTGTTATCCCAACCGACCGACACGTGCGGGAAATAAGGAATAGTATTTTCTTTGGCAGTTTTTTCCCAAATCTTTTCAACGTCTTTCATTATTTCCGAGTAATTTCTGTTTACGTCGGTCATATGAACGTATTGATAGTGCGTAAGGGAAGAAAACCCTATTTTTTTGATTATCTTTTCTTCGGATACAAGTGGGTTATTATTAGAATCGACACCGGTTACGTTGTTTCCTAAATTTTCGGAATGAACGTATTGTAAGTGTATTCCCTTAAATCCGTTTTTCTTTAACTCTTTATCAAACCACTTAAAGCATTTTTTAGTGTTTTTAACGCCACCTAAACTTTCAATCAAAGTCGATAAACTGTAAATTGATAATACGGGTTTACCGTCGATAGTGTAGTATTCGGGCAAATGAAAATATTTTTCGATAAGTCTTTTCCCGATTTTCTTAAATTCTTTTTCGTCAACTCCGCCACGCCAAACTATCGTGTTATCAAAAGGTTGCGAAGTGTTTCTTTTATCCCAAGTGTAAGTTGCGTTATGATTCGCCCACATAAGATAAAATTTCATTTTGTCGTGATTTTTTGCCTTCAAAAAACCGTCGTTAAGGCAGTTTTCCAAAAACGGTCTGCCGTCGTACCAATACCAGTCGTAAATAAACACGTTAACGCCGTGTTTTACTGCTTCGTCGATTTCCATTTCCATTACTTCGGGGTCTGCTTCGTTAACGTATCCCCAAAGCGGTTTTCTCGGCCATTCGTGTCCTTCGTAAAGTGCTTTTGCAGACTTTACGGTTTCCCATTCGCCTATGCCTTTTGGCCAAAAGATTCTTGTTCTCGGTTCGTCGCCGGTATAAGACGGCCAAACGTAAGCGGCAACGTCAATTTTTTGTTCCATATTTTCTCCTTTATAATTTTCGCAATGTTCCTTGCAAAGACTACAACCGTTGCAAGTCGAACAACTGCATAAATTTTTTCCTTTTTTCTTGCGTGAAATAATAAAAATGCACGCACCGATAAACCAAACTGCTATTAAAAATATTACAAAATAATCTAAAAAAGTCATATTAAAACAAATTTACTATATTAAATACTACAAACGATACGGCGTAAGCGACAAGACATTGAATAATTATTATAAACGCCGTCATTTTTTTTGAATTTAATTCCTTTTTAATCGTCGCAACGGCAGCGATACAAGGCGTATATAAAAGAGTAAAGGTCAAAAACGAAGCAATCTTTGCAAACGACGTAAATACTGAAAGGTCGCCAAGAGTAGTTATGACCGCTTCTTTTGCCGTAAATCCGGCGATAAGCGAGGCGATTAAGTGTGAATCGTCAAGTCCTATCGGCTTAAATACGGGCTTGATTATACCGCCTAAAAGGGCAAGTAAACTTTCGGAGTTTTCGCCCGTCGGCGTGAAATTTAACCTTGCGTTAAAATGGTCTAAAAACCAAATAATTACCGTTGCTATGAATATAACTGTAAAAGCCTTTTGCAAAAAGTCTTTTGCCTTTTCCCAAACGAGCATTAAGGTCGATTTCAAAGAAGGTAAACGATAATTCGGAAGTTCCATAACGAAAGGTACGGGTTTTCCTTTATACACGGTTAAATTCATTATTATTGCATTTAAGACGCCAAGTATTATTCCTGCAAAATACAAGATAAACATAACGAGTGCAACGTTCCAACCGAAAAATTTGGAAAATTCAGCGTAGATAAATATTTTTGCCGAACAACTAATATAAGGAATAAGCATTATCGTCATTTTTCTATCTCTTTCCGACGATAAGGTTCTTGCACTCATAATTGCGGGAACAGAACAACCGAATCCGACTAACATAGGAACGAAACTTCTTCCGGACAGTCCTATTTTTCTTAACGGTTTATCCATAACGAAAGCAATTCTCGCCATATATCCGCTATCTTCGAGAATAGATAAAAAGAAAAACAAAATAACGATATTCGGAACGAAAGAAACGATTGTCCCTAATCCTTCAAAAACGCCTTCTTGAACTAAACTTATGACTGCGGGATTAAGTCCGTATTCTTCAAAAACCGTTCCGACGGTTAGCCCGAGAGTAGATATGCCGTTTTCGATGAGTTCAGTTAAATATGCGCCTAAAAAGTTAAACGTAAACCAAAAGATAAACGCCATAATCAAAACAAAAACGGGTATCGCAAAAAATCGGTTTGTAAGAACAGTATCGATTTTTACGCTTCTTTTGTGTTCTTTTGATTCTTGACATTTTTTTACCGAATTTTCACACGCTTTTTCAATAAAATCGTATCTCATTTTGGCGATAAGTGCGTTTTTATCCATACCGCCTTCAGATTCCATTTCGCTTATCGTGTGTTCAATAAGTTCCAACTCGTTTTGGTCAAGTTCGAGTTTTTTAATAAAACTTTCGTCCCCTTCGATAACTTTCGTAGCACAAAATCTCGGGGATATTCCAAGCATATCTGCGTGGTCCTCTAAAATATGGGTAATCGAGTGAAGCGAACGGTGAACGGGACCGTATTCGCAAAAATCGTAAATAAGCGGTGTGATTTTCTTTTTTGCGACGTGAACGACTTCGTCGATAAGTTCGTCGACACCTTCGTTCTTGCTTGCACTAATTGGAACGACGGGGATACCTAAATTTTTCGAAAGAAGGTCGATATCGACTGTTCCGCCGTTCGCCCTGACTTCGTCCATCATATTAAGTGC
>JAZRYO010000014.1:0-8747 GCA_045600785.1 Christensenellaceae bacterium
GAATTTGCCCTATTACATAACCACGCCTATTTTAATGAAGTTCGTAGAAGAAAGCGAACTCGTAGATAAAATAGTAATTACTATTCAAAAAGAGGTTGCCGATAGACTTTGTGCCAAAGAAAACACCGAAGATTACGGTGCTATAACCGCAGGGATAGACGTCGTCGGGCACGCCGAGAAGATAATGAATATCAATCGGCAAATGTTTTATCCCGTGCCGAACGTCGATTCTGCCGTCGTTAAAATCACGATGGACAGAAACAAATACCGTCTAACCGATATCAAGGCTTACCGTTTTTTAGTAAGATGTGCGTTTTCGTCGAGAAGAAAAACTCTTGCTAATAATTTAATGCAGTCGTATAAGATAGACAGAAAGACGGCGGAAGACCTGTTAAACGCAGTCGGCGTAGATATTCAAGCAAGGGGAGAAACGCTTTCTACGGATAAGTTCGTTTTGCTTTCCGAAGAAATAATAAAGAGAAAAATAAAATACTGAAACGGCATATTGAAACATTTTTAAGGGCATCTCGCATATTATTAAATGAGAGCGTTTAAGGAGGTTAGATATGTCGTTCTTTACTAATAATGCGGGAGACAGAGCGCCGGGAAGGATAACCGGAAACGCATTGAACGGACTTTGTGAAAAAGTTTGTATTCAAGCGCAAAAGGTATTCGACGCTTGCATTAGGCAAACGCAAGAAGAAGGAGTAAATATCGTCTTAACCGGATTTACCCCTGCCGACCCCGTTTACCCGTTGACGTTTATAAGTGCGAGAAGTACGTCGACCGAAGGTCAAATTACCAACCTTGAAATCGACAGACTTCCCGACAGACCGAGATTTGCGAGAGTTCAAGCGACGGTTAGCGTGCCTTTGGAAGTCGTTTATACCGATGCTAACGGTACGCAAGGAGTTGCGACTTCTACGGTATCTTTCGATAGGGACGTGGTTATGTACGTTCCCGAGCCGTCGATTATTCCGTACACGTTAAATGCGGTCGTATCGGTAGTTGCACCCGAAGGCGTTTACGTCGACGAAGGGCAGTTTACGATATCGTGTTGCGTAACTATGATAATGAAAGTAGTTATGCCCGTCGAACTTTTAATTCCGTCCTACGGCTATGCGGTTTTACCGCCTTGTCAAGAATATACTCAAGAAGTATGTTCGGGATTTTTCGACTTACCGCTGTTCCCCGGGAACTGAAAATAAGTACATAAATGCGAACGGTTTTCCGTTCGCATTTTTTCTTTTTTCAAATCCTTGAAAAAAAAGGGTAAAAGTGGTAAAATATACTAAAAGGCGGTGATTGTATGAAAATCTATGCGATAAGCGATTTACATATGTGTCTAAAAGGCGAAAAGCCTATGGACGTTTTTGGCTACCGCTGGGTAAATTATATGGAAAAAATCCGCCTTGACTGGCAAGAAAAAGTGTCGGATACGGACGTCGTTTTAATAGGCGGAGATATAAGCTGGGCAATGGACCTTCCCGACGCTTTGGAAGACATACAAAGCATTGCCGATTTGAAAGGTAAAAAAGTTTTGGTGCGTGGAAATCACGATTATTGGTGGAAAAGCATATCGAAAATCAGACAAGGACTTCCCGACGGTTTTTACGCCCTTCAAAACGACTGCGTAAAATTCGGACATAAAATTATTTGCGGTTCGAGAGCGTGGTGCGTAGAAGGCTCGCCGGACTTTAACGAAAGCGACAGAAAGATATATCTTCGTGAAGTCGAAAGACTTCGCCTTGCATTAAATAGTGCAATGAAAATAAAAGAAGAAAACGACGAGATATACTGTTTAATACACTATCCACCGTTTAATGCGAGAAGAGAAAATTCTTTGTTTACGGACCTATTCGATAGTTTTGGCGTAAAGAAAGTAATATACGGCCACTTGCACGGTAAAGAAAGTAGAACGGACTTAAAAATAACGAAAGGCGACATAGAATATTACCTTACGTCTTGCGACCAAACGGATAATAAACTAACGCTTATATGGAGCGACGAAATTGATTAAAGATAAAATTAAAAACATAGCGAAGAAGTTGTTTATCGACGCTTTTTCGGGAATGGCACAAGGGCTTTTTTGTACGCTTATCGCAGGAACGATACTTTGTCAAATTGCGACGTGGATAGGCAAAGACGGGTATTTCGGCGGGGTTCTTTTTATAATCGGAAGTATAGCGAAAACGCTTATGGGCGCAGGGATAGGAGTTGGAATAGCGTATGCGTTAAACGGAAAAAAACTCGTCGTATTTTCAACGGCGGTTGCGGGACTCGTCGGTGCGTTTTCCGAAGGTGTAAGACAAAATGCGTTCACTTTATCATTGGGTAGTCCCGGCAACCCGATAGGCGCTTACGTCGTCGCCGTTTTAACGGTCGTCATATTGTCTTTATACGCAGGGAAGACGAAACTCGATATTTTAGTAGTGCCACTCGGCGCACTTATATTGTGTTTTGTGGGCGTATATATCGCTTATCCCTTTGCGTTTATCGTCGAAAAGTTAGGCGCTTTAATATCCAAGGCAACTGAAATCACTCCGTTTTTTATGGGTATAGTAATTGCGACTTTGATGGGAATACTATTGACTTTGCCAACTTCGTCGGCTGCGATATGGATATCGGTAGCGAGCGGAATATCGGACGAATCTATGTTAATTGCCGGCGGGGCGGCGGTAGTCGGTTGCGCATGTCATATGGTAGGATTTGCGGTATCGTCGTATAAAGAAAACGGCGTATCGGGACTTATATCGCAAGGGATAGGAACGAGTATGTTGCAAATACCTAACGTAATGAAAAAGCCGATTATTATGCTACCCGAGATAATCGCAAGTATGATTTTAGGGCCTGTATCCACTTGTCTTGTAAAGTTAAAATGCAATGCGTCCGGCGGTGGTATGGGAACGAGCGGACTCGTAGGAGTTTTCGGCGTAATCGATGAGTCGAAGGACGTCGGCGGTTTTATTTTGGCTATCGAAATCGCCCTAATGCTTTTTATCTTGCCCGCAGTTTTGTCTTTTGCCGTTTCTTATTTTATGAGAAAAAAGGGTTGGATTAAAGAAGGCGACCAAAAACTTTAACGTAATAAAAACAAATCGCTTCGCATAATCTTTTTTAGGAGCGATTTTTTTATGGAGCAAAATTGTCCGCACGTTTTAACGGTTGAAAACAGAAAGGGTGTTTTCGCCACCGGCGTTATAGAAGTGATATTTTTCAACGATAGGGAAATAAGGCTGAATATTGCCGACTGTAAACTCGTTATAAGTGGCGAAAACCTTAAAATATCGGGGTTTAACAAGCAGTCGGGAGAGTTCAAGGCGACGGGAACGGTTTTCGGAACGAAGTATATAAATTCAACTAATCTTTCGGTTAAAAAGTTTTTCAAATAATGTTCGTAAGTTATAATCAATTTTACTTTTTTGTCGAATGCGTGTTTATAGGAATAGTCGGTGGGGCAATTCTTTTTTTACCGCTTGCCGTATCGTACGCAATAAATAAAGCATTGTGTAAAAACCTGTGTTTTATAGTGCTTTTTATCGTCGATTTTTTACTGTATATTAAACTTTCGCTTGTGTTTCGTTTTCCGAATTTTAGGGCGTATATGCCACTCGGAGTCGTAGTCGGAACGCTTTTATACTTAGAAAGTATAAACAAAGTGCTTGCAAAAATCTTTTCGGCATTGTATAATAAGAGTATAATTAAAATTAAACGAAGGAGAAAAGCGAGAAATGACCGTAGAGAAGAAAAAAAGATTAGTGTCGTCGCTGACGGCGACCGCAGTAATAGTGTTCGTATTTTTGGTCGGAGTATTGCTTTTCGTAAGCATAAAGTTAAGAGTCGAAAAGAAAAGATTCGAGTCTATTCAAGCCGAGTGGGAAGAATTAAACGAAGCAAAAAAGAAAATGGACGACGAAAAAGACCTTTGGCTACAAGAGTGGAAAATCGAGGAGCGTGCCCGTCAAATAGGGTGGAAAAAGCCTAATGAAAATTGAAAATGAAAAAATCGGCGTTTTAGACGTCGGTTCAAATTCCGTCCGAGCGTTATTAACGGACGGAACGTTTTTATATAGGAACTTAATAACGACAAGGCTTGGCGAGGGTCAAGGCGAAGAAAAGACCTTAAAAGACGAGCCTATAAAAAGGACTGTACAAGCAATCGGCAAATTGACGTCCGAACTCGTCTATCAAGGAGCGGATAAAATTTACGCATTTGCGACCGAAGCGGTAAGGTCGGCTAAAAACAAAAATAAGTTTTTAGATTTAGTCGAAGAAAAGATAAATATTAAAATCGACGTAGTTTCGGGCGAAGAAGAAGGCGAACTCGGGCTACTCGGTGCGTTTTCGGGAAAAGACGGCACGATTTTGGATATAGGCGGAGCGAGTTCGGAAATTACCGTCGCAAAAGGCGGAAAGATAATTTATTCGAAATCTATGCCACTCGGCGCAGTCAGACTATACGATTTATGCAAAGAAGACTTGCAAAAGTTAAATGCCGAAATAGACGGTAAAATCAACGTGTTTTCCAACCTTCCGAAAATCGACGACCTTCGACTAATCGGCGGAACGGCGACGACCGTCGGTGCGATTAATCTCAAACTCGAAAAGTACGATGCAACCAAAGTAAACGGTTGCAAATTGAACTCGTTTGAACTTGACGACATTTTGACGGAAGTCAAAACCCGTACCGTTAAAGAACGTATAGACGAACTTCATATCCACGAAAAGCGTGCGGAAATAATCGTCGGCGGAATTTGTTTGCTTAAAAGACTTATAGGGCTTATGGATATTAAGACTGCAACGGTTATGGAAAGCGACAATCTCTACGGCTATTACTTAAAAAGGATAAAAGGAATTTCCTATGAAAAATAAAATATTGAAAAGCGTCATAGTAGGCGCAATATATTTGCTTGCCTTTTTTTGCTGTTTTTTAATCGTTTACGGCGAGTATAGAAATTACTTGACGGTAATTTTAGGCGTTTTGGGAATTATTGCCGACGTTATATTTTTTATTCTTTTTCACGAAGGCGGACATATTTTATTTGCAAAGAAAAAGGGGTTTGACGTCTTGGGCTTTTCCGTACTTTTTTTATCTTACGACAAGACGGCGAAAAAAAAATTAAAAATAAATTTCAAAAACGATTATCTCGGCGAAACGGATATAATACCGACGGAGAAATGTAAAGACCTTTTGGTCGATTATTCTCTTTCTATGTTTTTCGGGGTTTTGGGCGGGATATTTGCGACTGTTATTTTAGGGGTTTTATATCTCGTTTTCCACTCGTTCTATATCCCGAAATTACTTCTTACGGGGCTACCCATAACCGTCGCTTTTTTAGTTATTAACGCAATCCCTTATCTAAATCCGACGAGCGATATGGCAAAAATCAAGGAAATCGGCAAAAACGAAAGCACTTTGATAGGGTACGAGAAGTATTTGGAGATACTCAAAAACTTGTATCTCGGGAAGAGTTTTTCCGAAATGGACGGAGAACTTTTCAAGGTCGACGGACAAAACGGCAAGGGCGTAGAAAGACTTATAACGCTGTTTTTACTTATTCGTGAAGAAGAACTCGAAAATTACGACAAAGCGTCGCCATATGCCGAAATTTTGGCTAAAAACGACGATTTAAGTATGGACGAGAAGTTCGAGCTTTTATATTTTTATTCCAAAAACGGAGAAAAAGAAAAGGCGGATAAACTTTATAAAGACCTTTATTTGCCGTTCGTTTCTTCGGCAAACGGCGTTAGAAGTTTAGTCGCTTACTCGAAAATCTCGGGCGACGAAAAATATTATTCGGTCGCAAAACCCACGGCGTATAAACTTGCGGAAAGCGAATACGTTAAAGGGGTAAAAAAATACAAAAAAATTCTTGTTAATAAATTATAAATTTATCATATTTGTCTTTTCGCGCCCGCCGAAAGTTCGGCGTGGTCGTATTTTTTTTGAAAAAAGACTTTACTTATTTATAGTAATAGTTTATAATAAGTATATAGGAGTAAAATCTTAAAAAATAAGGAGTTTGAAATGGCAATCGATAATAAAGTTCAAGGAAACTACGGCGCCGACCAAATTCAAGTTCTCGAAGGTTTGGAACATATCCGTAAAAGACCGGGTATGTACATTGCATCGACTGATTCAAGGGGGCTACATCACCTTGTCAAAGAAATAGTCGATAACTCTGTCGACGAGGCTTTGGCGGGCTATTGCGACACCATAACGGTAATTATCAACGAAGACGGTTCGTGTTCGGTAAGGGACAACGGAAGGGGTATTCCGACGGGGATACACGAAAAGGAAGGAGTATCGACGGTAGAAGTCGTAATGACCAAGCCCAATGCAGGCGGAAAGTTCGGCGGTGGCGGATATATGGTATCGTCGGGACTTCACGGCGTAGGGCTTAAAGCGGTCAACGCACTTTCGGAAGAAGCGTCGGTTGACGTTTTCCAAAACGGCAAGCATTACCGTCAAGAGTACGATAGGGGCGTTCCGAGAGAAAGACTTAAAATCGTCGGCGATTCTTCGGAAACGGGTACTTGTATAACCTTTAAGCCCGATTACCAAATTTTCGAAACCACCGAGTTTATATACGAAACGATAAGGGCAACCCTTCGTGATTTCGCATTTTTGAACAAAGGTCTTAAAATGGTAATCGAAGACAGAAGAAAAGGTCAAGAAAACCACGACGAACTTTTATATAACGGCGGTATTATAGAATACGTTTCTTATCTTAATACGGGTAAAACTCCCGTCGGAGATATTTTATACTTCGAAGAGAAATTCGAAGGAAACGTTTCGGTAGAAATCGCAATGCAATATAACGACGGTTATAACGAGAACGTAATCGCCTTTGCAAACAACGTAAATACGAAGGAAGGCGGAACACATATCGACGGATACAAGTTCGCACTTTCCAAACTAATAAACGATAGCGGTAAAAAGCACAATCTTATTAAAGAAGAAGATAAACTTTCGGGCGAAGACGTAAGAGAAGGTTTAACGGCGGTAATATCCGTAAAACTTCCCGAACCGCAATTCGAAGGTCAAACCAAGACCAAACTCGGCAATAGCGAAATGCGTGGATACGTTACGAAAGCGCTTACCGAAGGATTTGGAACGTATCTCGAAGAAAATCCCGCTTACGCCAAAGAGATACTCGGCAAATGTTTAACCGCAAAAAGAGCGAGGGAAGCGGCGAGAAAAGCGAGAGAGGCGACGAGAAAGACTGCGTTTGAAGGCGGTGCGCTTCCAGGGAAACTTGCCGACTGTTCGGAGAAAAACCCCGCCCTTTGCGAGATATACATAGTCGAAGGAGATTCGGCAGGCGGTACTGCAAAGCAAGGAAGGGATAGAAGATTTCAAGCGATACTTCCTTTAAGGGGTAAAATATTAAACGTCGAAAAGACGAGAATAAACAGAGTTCTCGAAAACGAAGAAATCAAAGCGATGATAACCGCTTTCGGCGGTGGTATGCTTGAAGACTTCGACGTTACGAAGATAAGATACGACAGAGTTATTTGTATGACCGATGCCGATGTCGACGGTTCGCATATAAGAATACTTCTTTTGACTTTCTTCTTTAGATATATGCGTCCTTTAATCGAACAAGGGCACGTTTATATCGCTCAACCCCCGCTTTATAAAGCGACGAAAAATAGAGTGGATTATTATTTCTACAACGACGCAGACAAAGAAAAGTTCTGTGAAGAAAACCCACGTTGCGATATTCAAAGATACAAAGGTTTAGGCGAGATGTCCACCCAACAACTTTGGGAAACGACTATGGACCCGTCGACGAGAACGTTAAGAAGGGTTACTATAGACGACGCAGTAGAAGCGGACGCACATTTCTCTTTACTTATGGGCGAAGAACCCGAACTTCGTAGAAAGTTCATAGAAGAGAACGCAAAATTCGCCAACACCGAACTTGACAGTTAAGGGGGATAAAAATGGCTAAAAAAGAATTAGACCAAGCGTTGACCGAAGAATTTAAGAAAACGCTTGAAATGACAAAGATAATAGACGTAGAAGTCGATAAAGAACTTCGTCAAAGTTTTATCGACTACGCTATGTGCGTAAACCGTTCAAGAGCGATACCCGACGTCAGAGACGGCTTAAAGCCCGTTCACAGAAGAATTTTATACGCAATGAACGAGATAGGTTTAACTCCCGATAAAGCGTATAAAAAATGTGCGACTATCGTCGGTGACGTTTTAGGTAAATATCACCCGCACGGCGACACGTCGGTTTACGACGCACTCGTCCGTTTGGCGCAAGACTTTTCAATAAATCAACCGCTTGTCGACGGACACGGAAACTTCGGTTCGGTCGACGGTGACCCTGCCGCAGCATACAGATATACCGAAGCGAGAATGAGTAAAATCGCTTTGGAAATGCTTCGTGATATAGATAAAGAAACGGTTGATTTTTATCCCAACTTCGACGATACGAGAATCCAACCCGTCGTACTTCCCGCAAGGTATCCCAACCTTTTGGTAAACGGTGCGGACGGTATAGCAGTCGGTATGGCGACTAATATCCCACCGCATAACCTATCCGAAACGATAGACGGTGCGATAGCGGTTATCGACAATCCCGAAATTACCGTCGACGAACTTATGGAACATATTCCCGCACCCGATTTTCCGACGGGCGGAATAATAATGGGAAGAAGCGGAATAAGAAACGCATACAGAACGGGAAGGGGAAGTATAGTTCTCCGTGCAAAATGCGAGATAGAAGAATT
>JAZRYO010000015.1:0-1138 GCA_045600785.1 Christensenellaceae bacterium
CACGGAAATAAAGATCGTCGGCATTATGAGACCGAAGGAAGCGGCTGTCGCGACGAGCGCGCAGAACATGATAGGCTACACGCACGCGCTGACCGAGCATTGCATAAGCATCGCGAACGCTTCGGAAATCGTCAAGACGCAGAAGAGCGAAGAAAAGGACGAGTTCACGAGCGAAAAATACGGTTACGACGTTAAATTCAACGAAGTCGACGTTTTCACCGGCATCCCCTTCGGGTACGTTGCCGAGGCGAAAGAAATAACTATCGACGACTTTATGAAAGTAGAGTTAAAAACGGCGACGGTTTTAACTTGCGAAAAGGTCGAAAAATCCAAAAAACTTTTGAAACTTTGCTTACAAGTCGGCGACGAAAAAAGGACGGTTGCAAGCGGTATAGCCGAATATTATGCCCCCGAAGAACTCGTCGGCAAAAAAGTAGTTTTAGTATATAACTTAAAACCCGTAAAACTTTGCGGTGTAGAAAGTCAAGGTATGATACTTTGTGCCGAAAAGGACGGCAAGGTATGTATCGTTTCCCCCGAAGATAAAAATTTACCGGACGGAGCGACCGTTAGATAATGTATATCGACGTTCACACCCACTTAAACGACGATAAGTTTATCGACGATTTAAGCGAAGTCGAAAAAAATTGCGAAAGCGAAGATATAGGCGTTATAATCAATTCGGGATTTGACGAAAAATCGTCGGTTTTAGCATACGAACTTTCCAAAAAATATAAAAACAATTATTTTTCCTTGGGCGTTCACCCCGACAATTCGGAAAATTACGACGAAAAAACGGAAGAAGTTTTTTTCGGTCTTTCAAAAGACGATAAATGCCTTGCGATAGGCGAAACGGGTTTTGATTTTTACGGCGATAAACCGAATATCGAAATACAAAAGAAGTGTTTTTTAAGCCAAATGATTTTGGCGGATAAAGTCGGACTTCCTTTCGTCGTTCACTCTCGTTCGGCATCTCAAATAACTTACGATTTTTTATCTGAAAATAAAGACCTTTTGAAAAACGGTTTTTTACTCCATTGTTATTCGGAAAGTAAAGAGATGGCGGAGAGATATTTAGACTTGGGTGCGTATTTTTCTTTTGGCGGAGTTATAACTTTCAAAAACGCAAAAAAAGAAG
>JAZRYO010000016.1:0-4344 GCA_045600785.1 Christensenellaceae bacterium
AATGCAGTAAAAAAATTAAAAAAAATAAAAATAATACTTGATTATTAAATAAAAATGGTATATAATAAAAGTAATAATAAGGAAAAATGTTTTTTGAGAGGTTTACGATGAAAAGTTTTTCAAGCACGAAAATAGATTTACAAAACGGTTCGGCGAGAGTAAGCGAAGAAGAATTTAAGGTAAGTTCCGCGCTTCTTACCGCCGCACTTAAAGACGAATTAAAATACGGTGGATTAGAAGAAGTTGCCGTAGCCGATTCCGCACTTGCTATTGAAGAAGGGGCGGAAGTCGTTGAGCGTAAATATCAACCGTCGCCCACGTTTGCCGACAAGATGTTGAAAGCCGACGAACTTTTACAAGACAGATACGACGAACTTAAAAACTACGCATTGCGTTATAGAAAAGTTAAATCGAGAATTTCAAAGAAATTCGATTCTATAAATCAAGGAAGACTTCAACTTTTCAAACTTTCCATTGCGGGAAAGACTTTGAAGTTATATTTGAATATGCCTTTCAAATCTTGCGACCCCAAATATCACTGCAAGAACGTTAAGGATAAAAAGACTTACGTTGACGTTCCCGTATTACTCCGTGTTAAATCGGGTAGAGCGGTTAGATATGCAAAACTTTTGATTGATCAATGTGCGCAACTTCACGGACTTAAAGAAAATCCGAAGTTTGTTCCGGTCGATGCAATCAAACTCGTAGAAGAAGCGAAATAATTAGAAACCGCCTTGATTTTCAAGGCGGTTTTTTGGTTTTTAAGCAAAACTTTTGTTTTGGGTTTATTATATAAATAATAATTATTAAAAAAAATGCGAAAATCGTTTGACAATTCAATTTCGTTATAGTAAAATAATTTAGCACTCTTTAGGGAGTGTTAATTTTTTGATACGCAAGTTTTTATCGGAGGATATTAAGATGGCAAAAGGAAACAGAGCGAGAATTACTTTGGCTTGTACCGAATGTAAGCAAAGAAATTACGACGACTATAAGAACAAGAAGAACGACCCGGACAGACTTGAAATAAAGAAGTATTGTCCTTTCTGCAAGAAGCACACTCTTCATAAAGAAACGAAGTAATAAATCGCAGTTAACGTGAGGTATAAAAATGGATAACAGTAAGACCGCAAATCAAACGAAGAAAAAGGCAAGAAAAGGAAAGCCGAATTTTTTCGTTAGAACGTGGGGAAAAATCAAAGAGATATTTTCCGAACTTAAAAAAGTAACGTGGCCTTCTTTTGCGACGGTATTAAAACAACTCGGTTGCGTTTTGGTAATCGTAGTATTATTTTTAGCGATAATACTTTTGATTGACCTAGGCTTGACGCAATTATTACACGTATTACACGGTACTACGGGTACTGCCACGCTTGTCGGAAGGATTTTCTAATGAACACACCCGATATGGCAAAGTGGTACGTAATTCACACGTACACCGGATATGAAGCGCTTGTTAAAGACACGCTTGAAAAACTTATCGAGAACAACAATTTAAGCGATACCATTTACGATATTCGAATTTTAACCGAAGAGACTATCGAAGAAAAGAGTAATGGTAAGAAGAAAGTCGTTCTCCGTAAGACTATGCCCTGCTACGTCTTTATCAAGATGGTATATTCCAACGATATGTGGTATTTAATCACAAATTCGAGAGGAGTAACGGGTTTTGTCGGACCGCAAGGAAAGGCTATTCCCCTTCGTGACGAAGAAGTAAGGAAGTTGCGTCTTGAAGAGAAAGTCGAGAATTTCGACCTTCAAATCGGCGACACAGTAAAGATTATTTCCGGACCTTTGGATTCGTTCACGGGAACTATAGTCGCTTTGGATAACGAAAATCAAAAGGCGAAAGTTAAGGTATCTATGTTTGACAGAGAAACCGAAGTTGACCTTGATTTTATCCAAATCGACAGATTAAACGGATAATACACGCGCGTATCAATATATAATGTTAAAGACGAAGAAATTCGTTTTTATATAGATGGGAGAATACGCTAAATCTTTTTATGGCGTACTCGTTAGAACCACTTTAAGGAGAAAAAAAATGGCAAAGAAAATTACAGCAGTAGTCAAATTGCAATTACCTGCGGGCAAAGCAACTCCGGGACCACCTGTCGGTTCGACCTTAGGACCTTACGGAATTAACCTTCCGGGATTCGTTAAGGAATTCAACGACAAGACGGCAAATGACGTTGGCTTGGTTATTCCCGTAGTACTTACGATTTATCAAGACCGTTCGTTTACTTTCATACTTAAAACTCCTCCTGCAGCCGTACTTATCAAGAAGGCTTGCGGTTTGGACAAAGCAAGCGGTAAGCCCAACAAAGAAAAGGTTGCAAAACTTACCAAAGCACAAGTTGAAGAGATTGCAAAGACCAAGATGCCCGACTTAAATGCGGCTAATTTGGAATCGGCAATGAGTATGATTAAAGGTACTGCTCGCAGTATGGGCGTTACCGTAGAAGAGTAAAAGGAGAAGTGGGAGAGAGTAATCTCGATTGTACCACAAGGAGGTTTTTAATGAAATTCGGAAAGAAGTATGCCGATAGTATAAAGGCATTTGACCGCACTAAACAATATGAAGTCGAAGAGGCTATGGAAATCGTTATCAATAACGCAAAGGCAAAATTCGACGAAACAGTAGAGTTCCACTGCAGACTCGGTGTTGACCCCAAGCAAGCAGACCAACAAGTCAGAGGCGTTATCGTCCTTCCCAACGGAACGGGCAAAAACGTAAGAGTTTTGGTTTTGGCAAAGGGTGCAAAGGCTGACGAAGCAACTGCCGCCGGTGCAGATTACGTAGGCGCAGAAGAACTCGTAACGAGAATTCAAAAAGATAACTGGTTTGAATTCGACACGATTATCACGACTCCCGACATGATGGGCGTCGTAGGTAGAATAGGTAAACTTTTAGGACCTAAAGGCTTAATGCCTAACCCCAAGTCAGGTACCGTTACTATGGACGTAGCGAAAGCAATCGCCGACGCTAAAGCAGGTAAAGTAGAGTACAGACTTGACAAGCAAGCGATTATCCACTGTGCAATCGGTAAAAAGAGTTTCGGAAAAGAAAAACTTGCCGAAAACTATAACGCATTGTACGATGCAATCGTTAAAGCAAGACCTGCCGCTGCGAAAGGACAATACATTAAGAGTATTTCCGTTACGAGCACTATGTGTCCCGGCGTAAAAGTTTTATCTAAAAACGCTTAATTTTAGTTGACAAGAACTAAAATAAATAGTAAAATTTAACAGCAAACCGAAGACAGCAGGTTATAAAGTGAAAACTACCCGCCGAGGTCAAATCAAAAAAAGCATTATTTTTATGCCCTTGATTGCCTTGTGCGGTCAAGGGCTGTTTTTGTAAATAATTACGGAGGTAAATAAAGTTGTCAGCAAATTTGGATGTCAAAAAACAAGTAGTTGAAGACATTAAAGCAAAAATATCGGCAAGCAAGTCTGTAGTTTTAATCGACTATAAGGGCTTGACCGTAGCGGAAGACACCAAATTTCGTTCGGATTTCAGAGAAGCGAACGTTGAATATAAAGTTTTGAAAAACACTTTAATTCGTCGTGCTTTCAACGAACTTAACGTCAATGATTTTGATAGCGACTTAAACGGTCCTACGTCCATTGCGTTTTGTCCGGACGAGACGAGTGCGGCAAAAATTGCCTGCAAAATGTGCGAAGATACGTCGGACAAGATTTCGGTAAAGAGCGCATTTGTAGATAATTCTTATGTTGACTTAAACGGTGTAAAACAACTCGCAGCGATTCCTTCGAAGGAAGTTCTCGTTGCACAACTTGCCGGTGCATTATCCGGTATCGTACGTGGCTTGGCGGTAGCCCTTAACGCAGTCGCAGAAAAGAAAGGGCAAGAAAACGCTTAATAAAAGCGAAATAATTTTAAGGAAGGAAATTAAAAATGGCAGATACTGCAAAATTTATTGAAGAAATCAAAAAGTTATCCGTATTAGAACTTAACGAATTAGTTAAGGCTATCGAAGAAGAGTTCGGCGTTTCGGCCGCTGCTCCCGTTGCTGTAGCCGGTGCTGCTCCCGCTGCTGGTGCTGCTCCCGCTGCTGAAGAAAAGACTGAATTTAACGTCGTATTGAAAGAAATCGGCGCTAACAAAATCGGCGTTATTAAAGTTGTTAGAGAAATTACCGGTCTTGGTCTTGTTGACGCAAAGAATATGGTTGAAAAACTCGGCACTATTAAGGAAGCCGTTGCAAAGGACGAAGCTGAAAAGATGCTTGCTTCTTTGAAGGAAGCCGGCGCTACTGCAGCTTTAGAATAAGAGATTATATAAACTGCCGTTTTCCGACACGGGAAACGGCAGTTTTT
>JAZRYO010000017.1:0-1633 GCA_045600785.1 Christensenellaceae bacterium
TATTTCTTTACTTTGTTCTTCTTTTACTTCGACCTTATACTTATTTGCTATTTCTTCGGCTTTCGCCTTTATTTCTTCGCCGTCAAATCTTAAAAACAAAGTGTCGGGATTTTCGACGACTTTACTTCCGTCTTTATATAACCCGAATTTATCAAGCGACGAAAAATCACGAAGCGTTGTTCTAAACTGCTCTATTACCTTAACGCTCGATTCGGGCATAAAAGGTTCAAGCATAGACGCACTAATCACTATGACTTCGGATAAGTTGTACATAACTTCTTTAAGACGGGGCTTATTAGCGTCGTCCTTTGCGAGTACCCACGGCTCTGTTTCGTCGATATATTTATTCGCCCTACGAAGAAGGGTAAATATTGCGTTTAACGCATCGGATACCCTATATTCGTCGATAAGCGACGACACCTTTTTATAGGTGGATACCGCAAGCGTCTTTAAGTCGTCGTCGATATCTTCCGTCTTTCCGCTTCTTTCGACGATACCGCCGAAATACTTATTGTTCATAGCAATAGTTCTTTTAACTAAATTGCCGTAAGTGTTCGCCAAATCCGAATTTATCTTGTCGGTCATAAGCGCCCACGATACCAAACCGTCGTTATCGTACGGCATATTCGAAAGCACGAAATATCTGACTGCGTCAACGCCGAATACCGATACCAAGTCGTCGGCATACAACACGTTGCCTTTAGACTTCGACATTTTTCCGCCGTCTTGCAAAAGCCACGGGTGTCCGAATACCGTCTTTGGCAACGGCTCGCCGAGTGACATTAAAAAGATAGGCCAATATATCGTGTGAAATCTTATTATGTCTTTTCCGATAATATGGACGTCCGCAGGCCAGTATTTTCTATACTCGTCCGAATTTTTATCGGCGTCAAATCCTATTCCCGTAATATAGTTCGAAAGTGCGTCAAGCCAAACGTAAACGACGTGTTTATCGTCGAAATCTACGGGGATACCCCACTTAAACGAAGTTCTCGACACGCAAAGGTCTTGAAGTCCGGGGAGAAGGAAGTTGTTCATCATCTCGTTTTTGCGTGATTCGGGATAGATAAAATCGGGGTGAGAATTTATATGCTCGATAAGTTTAGGTGCATATTTACTCATCTTGAAAAAGTAGGCTTCTTCGTTCGCCTTTTTAACTTCTCGTCCGCAATCGGGACACTTGCCGTCCACAAGTTGACTTTCGGTAAAGAAAGATTCGCAAGGGGTACAATACCAACCTTCGTACGAACCTTTGTATATGTCGCCTTGATCGTAGAATTTTTTGAATATTTTTTGTACCGTCTTTTCGTGATAGTCGTCGGTAGTTCTTATGAACTTATCGTACGACACGTTCATAATATCCCAAATTCTTTTGATTTCGGTAGAAACTTCATCGACGTACTGTTTTGGCGTTTTGCCGTTTTGAGTCGCCTTTTCTTCTATCTTTTGACCGTGTTCGTCAGTTCCCGTTTGAAAAAAAACGTCGTATCCTTGACGACGCTTAAACCTTGCTATTGCGTCGGCTAAAACCGCTTCGTAAGTATTTCCGATATGCGGTTTAGACGAAGTGTATGCTATTGCGGTGGTTATATAAAATTTCTCTTTCATAACTCCTCCGATTAAAGTATCATTA
>JAZRYO010000018.1:0-2903 GCA_045600785.1 Christensenellaceae bacterium
CTGAAGCAGGTCCCAAGGGTTCGGCTGTTCGCCGATTAAAGTGGCACGCGAGCTGGGTTCAGAACGTCGTGAGACAGTTCGGTCCCTATCCATCGTGGGCGTAGGATATTTGAGAGGATTTGTCCCTAGTACGAGAGGACCAGGATGAACGCACCTATTGTGCACCTGTTGTCGTGCCAACGGCATAGCAGGGTAGCGAAGTGCGGATGAGATAAACGCTGAAAGCATCTAAGCGTGAAACTCACCTCAAGATAAGATATCCCAAACTTTATGTTTGTAAGACCCCTGGAAGACAACCAGGTTGATAGGTCGGACGTGTAAGCGCTGTAAGGCGTTAAGCTGACCGATACTAATAGGTCGAGGGCTTATTCTCTTATATAGAGAAAAGTTCAATAATAATTCAAACGTTAGAAAAATTCAGAGCCAACTGTATTTCTCATTCTATGTAGTTGTCAATTTTCAATGAAAGTTGTATAATATATATATAATAAGTATATAATCTGTCGAAAGGCAGTATATATAGCCATTGTGGTGACGATAGCGTTAAGGATCCACCTGTTCTCATCCCGAACACAGAAGTTAAGCTTAACTGCGCCGAAAGTACTTGACTGGTAACGGTCCGGTAGGATAGGTTGTTGCCACATTTCACTAAAAGACAAGCAAAATTGCTTGTCTTTTTTATACTAAACAAATATTGATAAAAATAACGTATAGTGGTATAATTAATTTATGGAAAATAATATTACAAGGCGAAAAAGCGGAATATTAAGCGGTATCGTCGGAATTGTTTGTAATCTAATTTTAGCGATTATCAAACTTATAGTGGGACTTATTACTTCTTCGATATCCGTTATGGCGGACGCCGTAAACAATTTATCCGACGCCGTTTCAAACGTAATCACGATAATAGGTTCGTATTTATCCGGAAAGCCCGTCGATAAAGAACACCCGTTCGGGCACGGTAGAATAGAGTACGTTTCGGCGCTTATTATTTCGATTATGATTTTGGTAATGGGCGTCGAACTTTGTAAAAGTTCGGTCGAAAGACTAATAGTGCCTAAAAGCGTCGTTTTCGATATATCCGTCATAATAATTCTTTGTTTATCTATTTTAGTTAAACTGTTTATGTCCGTTTTCAATAATCGACTTTACAAAAAAACGAACAACTTAAATTTGAAAGCGGTTAAAACAGACAGTTTAAGCGACTGCGTTGCAACGATGGCGACTTTGTTGGCGTTTA
This sequence comes from Christensenellaceae bacterium, assembly GCA_045600785.1. Classification (GTDB taxonomy): domain Bacteria; phylum Bacillota; class Clostridia; order Christensenellales; family Borkfalkiaceae; genus UBA10281. The sequence goes on from JAZRYO010000018.1 coordinate 1,241, forward strand.
TCGTTTCGACAAAAACTTCGCTACTCTTTTTTGACGGAGTTATGGGGATTTTAGTTGCGGTATTTATTTGCACGTCGGGAATAGGTATATTAAAAGATATTACGGGTTCGATTTTAGGCAAAGCACCAAGCAAGGAATTAGTAGATAATATTGAAAAAATCATTATGGAAAGTCCTTCGGTTTTGGGTATTCACGACCTAATTATTCACGACTACGGTGCGGATAAAATCATAGCGTCCGTTCACGTCGAAATGCCGTCGGATATGACTGTCAACAGTTTGCACGAAATAATAGACGGAATCGAAAAGGAAATAAGTTCGAAATTAAACGTTTTGATTTGCATACATTTGGACCCGATAGATACGAATAATTCGAGTGCAAAGAGATATAAAGATTTAACCGAAATGCTACTTATTACCTTAAACCCTAAATACACTTTTCACGATTTTAGCATTTCGTTAAACGATAAAAAACCGAGAATAAAATTTGAACTCGTTATTCCTTTCGACGAGAAAAAGACGAGTGAAGAGATAATATCAAACGTTAATTATTTGTTTGAAAAATCAAACGAAAACGTTGAACTCGATATAACGGTAGAACATTCGTTCAATTAAAAAAGACGGGCTATAGTCGCTTTTTCGTAGGGGAAAGCGACAGTTAAATAAATCCTTTCGGATTTGTGATATTTGCCTAAAGGCAAGTGATATTGCGACTGTGTCGCAGTGATATTGCCTACGGCAGTTAAGGATTTATTTAATATAACTTTGACTGTAAAGTCAAAATAAAGTGCAAAACAAGTTTTGCATATCACTTTTAACCGCACGGTTAAAAATATAACTATTCCGTCTTTATCTTTTGCGGATAAAAATAGCCTACTATATTTTGCTAAATGCAAAATATAGTAGGCTATTCTTTGTTATAAACTGAATTCGTATAAGAAGGCTATAAGCCCGTCTTTTAACGTTTTATTAAATTATTCTTGTTTTCTTATTGCTTTGTCGGTGTATTTTGCGAGCGTCATAACGAAGGCAATCAACGATAACGTAAGCCAAGTTAAGAAGATAGAAACGTAAGCAAGTTTTTCTTGTAAGTCAACAAATTCCGAAACGCTAATAAAACAACAAACGATAAATGCAACTAAATATATGGTGGCGTTTATTGTGCAAATAATCAACGACGCTTTTTTGCCGATATCTTTTCCGACTGCCAAAATCAAAGTGTTTCCGTAAAGGATAAAACTCAAAAAACCGAACGGTAAGAATTTATCTCCTGCCGTACTCGTTTCGAAAATCGAAGAAAAGAGAATTTCGACAAGATAAGTTCCCGCATAAAAATACATAAATAAACGATAGTATTTTGCGCCGTCTTTCTTATAGTCGTTTAGAAGATACGAAAGAGAAAGTGCGATTGCCAAAAGTTCTATAGAAGCAGTCGTTATATAGTAAACGCTTCTTGTTGAAATTATACCGAAAATATCACCTATAAAACAAACGACGATAAGGACGGTGTTTATAGCACCTAAAATTTTCATTGTGAGTTTATTTTTTTGTAAGTTATCCATATTTTTATCCTTTTGATTTATTGTAGTTTAACACTTTTTTATTTTTTTGACAAGCGGTTTTATTGACAATAACGTAAAAGTAATTTACAATGAGTTTATGAT
>JAZRYO010000019.1:0-2618 GCA_045600785.1 Christensenellaceae bacterium
ATCTTAATGTGGTGGAACGTTGCGCTTTCGGTCGTCGTTGCGAATATCGACAAGTGGTATTTGCTTTTGGGAGCATTACTCAACACTTTACTTTTCTTATTCGTCAGCATACCGCTTGCCGACGGCAGACAGTCCAAAAAGGACGGTTTTGAAGAATATAAAAAACAAACAAGAGCGTTATTCCCGATACCGAAAAGATAAATTTTCGGGAACTAAAACCCCAGCAAATCGTGCAGTCGGATTGCGGGGGTTTTATATCATTACGCAAAACAAAGAGAGTATCACGAAGATACTCGTTTTTTTTTATTTATGCAAGGCTTGAATAAAGCCCAAAACTTGATATTGGTCTTCGATTTTAAGTGCTTTAGCCAAATTGACAATCTGTTCTAATACGGGTGATAAATCTTTATTAATGTTAACGTTTCCGAACTCATCGACGAAACCCACTAAAAAATCTATCGAAGAATCCAAAATCATTGCAAGATTTTTCAAGTCGTCGATACTCGGTTCGGTTTTACCCGTTTCCCATGAAGAAATACACGCTATCGTCCTGTGAAGTGCCAGGGCGATATCTTTTTGTTGCAGTCCCTTTTCTTCTCTGATGCGTTTAATATTCAACATTTTATTTATCTCCTATTAAATAATTTAACAAAATATTGAAAAATATACTTGACACTCAATAAAATATTGATTATAATACAATAAAATCAATAAAATATTGAATATAACGAGTATTACCCAAAAAAACAAGTTGGGTTGGAACGCAAAAAGAATTTGTTTTTAATAAAAACAAGAATAAAGGACGGGATAAAAGTGAAAGAAAAATTAAGATTTTTGATAATTTCATTCAGTTTGATAATTCTCACTTCGTCGCTTTTCTTCTTTTTGACGACGTCGGCGCATAGCGAGTTTGAAAAAAATGTCACGTTAAGCGTAAACAAAATGACTCAAGAAACACTAACTTTTAGCGAACTCAACTTAAAGCCGGGCGATACAGTTGAATACACAATAAACGTCAAGTGCAGAGTTGACGGAAAATTCGAAGTTTCATTTGATTTTATCGAAGAAGAAAACGGTAATCTTGCCGAATTCGTAGAAGTCGAGATAGAGTGCGACGGAGTTAAAAAAACCGAAAACCTTAAAACCCTATTTTTAACCGGTAAACTTTTAAGGTTTGATTGCACTTTGTCGGGGAGAGAAACGAAAAAAATAATTATTCGGTACACGATGCCGAGTGAAGTCGACAACGACGCCAAGAATACTTGGAGTAAGTTTAACGTTGTGTTTACGGCGATTCATAAATAGCAATAATCGGGGATTTGTTCATGAAAGAAAAAAGCAAGAAGATATTAAATATCGTTGCCAACGTTTTGATATATCTATTCGTTGCTGTCGGCTTGTTCACGGTAATGATTACGATTTTTTCCAAAAGGGACGTCGATGGAACCGTTAACGTTTTCGGCAAAGAAATGAGAATAGTTCAAACGGCGTCAATGGAGAAAAATCCAAACACCGACGTTTCTCAATATAAGGTAAAAGATATTCCGACGGGGTCTATGGTCTTTATCGACCTTGTCCCGACCGACGACGATAAGGCGGACGAGTGGTACTCGAAGTTAAAAGTCGGCGACGTTTTGACTTATAAGTATTATATAGCGAACACACAGTACACGATAACCCACAGAATAACCGATATACAAGCAAACTCCGACGGCGGATATACGATACGTCTTCGTGGAGATAACGTCGAAAGTGAAGATTCGGCACCGGGTGGAATTATCGTTCAAGAAATCAATACGGCGGAAAAAGGTTCGTTTAATTACGTTATAGGTAAGGTTACGGGCAAAAGCAAGGTTTTGGGATTTATCGTAGTAGGACTTAAAAAACCTATCGTTCTTTGTCTTTTGGTTATCGTTCCTTGCGTAATCATAATAATTTTGGAAATCGTTAGAATTATCACGGTATTAAACAGCGATAAGAAAAAGAAAAACGAAGAAGAAAAGAAAAAGCAATCGGACGAAATCGAAGAACTTAAAAAGCAACTCGAAGCCTTGAAACAAGGGAAAAGCGGTATGGACGTCGACGAGTCCAAAAAAGAAGACGACGAAAGCGAAATTTTGTCAAAAGCCAATGAAGAAAAGTCTGACGGCGAACAGTCGGAGCAATAACATTATATATATAGGAGAAAAGATATGCAGATTTTTTTAATAGTGTTTATGGTATTTGTCAGTCTAATGAGTTTATTTGCAATACTCGTAGTTTTGCAAGACATTATTTTTGAAAGTGGCGAACGAAAGAGAAACAGGGGCTATTCAAATTCTTTGGAGAAGGAGAAACACCGTTAACTAAAAATAACGACTAAACTTTAAGACGGACTAATAAATTTAAGACTAAATGCGGTTAACGATATCTTCCGAACCCTCGAAAAGTAGGCGGGGGGGGGGGGGATATTTTTAATAACAATAAATAAAAAAACAAGGAGAAAAAATGAACAAGAAGACAAGAAGAAAAGTTTTACTTACTTCCGTTTTGGCAATAGCGTGTTGTATGTCGCTTATTGCGGGTGCAACCTTTGCACTTTTCACAAGCGAAAGTAAAGTAAATATCGCAATCACGTC
>JAZRYO010000020.1:0-2105 GCA_045600785.1 Christensenellaceae bacterium
GTTATAGCACATAGACTTTCTACCGTTAAAAATTCCGACGTTATAATGGTTTTGGACCACGGTAGAATAATCGAACGTGGAAATCACGAAAAACTTATTGCGGATAAAGGCACTTACTATCAACTATATACCGGTGCTTTCGAACTCGAATAATTTTTCGTATTGACTTTTTTGATTAAATATTGTATTATTAATAAAAATAATAGAAGGAAGAAATTTTATGAATTCAAACGGATACGAACTTGCTAAAAAGCAATATGCAAAATTCGGCGTTGATACCGACAAGGCTATAAAGACATTAAAAGACGTTCCGCTTGCCTTACATTGTTGGCAAGGGGACGACGTAACAGGTTTTGACCACGACGGTCCTTTAACGGGCGGTATTCAAACTACCGGTAATTATTTAGGTAAGGCTAGAAATCCCAAAGAACTTATGGCAGATATGGAATTTGCTATGTCGTTAATGCCCGGAACGAAGAAATTAAACGTTCACGCTTGCTACGCCATTTTCAATAAAGGCGAATTTGTCGATAGAGATAAGTTAGAACCCAAACATTTCAAAAAATGGGTAGATTTAGCGAAAAAATATAAAATCGGCATAGATTTTAACCCGACTTTCTTCTCGCACCCTATGGTTAAAGACGGTTTAACTTTGTCGAGTCCCGACGAAAACGTTAGAAAGTTTTGGATAGAACACGGCAAGGCTTGTATCAGAATTTCCGAATATTTTGCAAAAGAAACGGGATTTCCTTGCGTTATGAATATTTGGACGGGCGACGGATTTAAGGATATTCCTTCGGACAGATTTGCACCCCGTCAAAGATATAAAGATTCTATCGAACAAATATTATCCGAACCTTTTGATAAAAACTTGGTTAAACCTTGCGTTGAATCAAAGGTTTTCGGTATAGGAGTTGAGTCTTACACCGTAGGTTCGGCGGAATTTACTTTAAGTTTTGCCGCAACTCACGACGGTTGTTTACCGCTTATGGATAACGGACACTATCATCCTACCGAAGTCGTTTCTGACAAAATTCCCGCACTTTTATGTTTCTATCCTGAAATTGCGTTGCATATAACAAGGGGAGTTCGTTGGGATTCCGACCACGTTTTGCTTTTCGACGACGAAACGAAAGAAATGGCAAAGGAAATAGTAAGATGCGATGCGTTGAATAGAGTATATATGGCACTTGATTATTTTGATGCAAGTATAAATAGAATTTCTGCTTGGGTTGTTGGATTTAGAAGTTGGCAAAAGGCTTTACTTTCAGCACTTTGTACGCCAAACAAGAAATTAAAAGATTTGCAAGACAAAAATCAACTTACAAAACTTATGGTAATGCAAGAAGAAATGAAGACTTTACCTTTCGGCGAAGTTTGGAAAGAGTATTGTAGAGTATGTAAAGTTGACGGCGATACGAAATGGTTTGATAAAATCGAAAAATACGAGAAAGAAGTATTATCAAAAAGATAAGTAATAAGCGGAGACCGTAAGGTTTCCGCTTGAAATTTAAGGAGATATTATGATAAAAATAGACGTTATATCTGGTTTTCTCGGTGCAGGCAAAACAACGCTAATTAAAAAACTTTTCGAAGGTGCATTTAAGGGAGAAAACGTAGTTTTAATTGAAAACGAATTCGGCGAAATAGGTGTTGACGGTTCGTTCTTAAAAGAAAGCGGTATTCAAATCAAGGAAATAAACGCAGGTTGTATTTGTTGTTCTTTGGTCGGCGATTTTTCGTCGTCTCTTAAAGAAGTTATCGAAAAATATAATCCAAACAGAATTATTATCGAGCCGTCGGGTGTCGGTAAACTTTCGGATATCGTAGGTGCGATACAAAAAGTTGACGCGGACTTAAAAATTAACGTTTTATGTACCGTTGTTGACGGCGGAAAATGTAAAATGTATTATAAAAACTTCGGCGAATTCTTTATCGACCAAGTTCAAAAGGCTAATACCGTAATCGTTTCCAAAACCGAAAAATTATCAAACGAAAAACTTGACGAAACGTTAGATATTATCAAAGAAATCAATGCTAATGCTGATATAATAACAACGCCGATTTTTGAACTTGAGAGTTATAAGTCGGAGGCCAAGCGGTCT
>JAZRYO010000021.1:0-1880 GCA_045600785.1 Christensenellaceae bacterium
GAGATATTGACCGTTAAGTCGGACGACGTCGTCGGCAGAGTTAAGACTTACGAGTCGATAGTTAAGGGCGTCGATATATCCGAACCCGGAATACCCGAGTCGTTCAAAGTTTTATTAAAGGAACTTCAAAGTTTGGCACTCGATATGAAAGTTCTTACCGAGAACCACGAAGAAATCAACCTTAAAGAGTTGACCGAAGAATTAGACGACGTTGTTCCGAATGTCAGAGAGAAAGAACATTTCGACGTTGTTGATTTAGGCTTTGACAAAACCGAAGAAACTTCTGCCGAAGAAGAACAAACAGACGATTCTATATTCGAAGAACAGTATGACGATACTATCACCTTCGACGACGATGAGTTTAAGTCCGAAGATTTATTCGACGATTACGAAAATCTCGACGACTTCACCGACGATGACGACGGGGATAACGAATAAGGGAGGGCGAAAATATGTTTGAACTAAATAATTTCAATTCTATACAAATAGCGGTCGCATCACCCGAAAAGATTAGAGAATGGTCGTACGGCGAAGTCACTCGTCCCGAAACCATAAATTACAGAACTCAAAAACCCGAGAAAGACGGTTTATACTGCGAAAGGATTTTCGGACCTACGAAAGACTGGGAATGCCATTGCGGTAAATACAAGAGAATAAGATATAAAGGAATGGTTTGCGAGAAGTGTGGCGTAGAAGTTACGAGAGCAAAGGTAAGACGTGAAAGAATGGGTCATATCGAACTTGCCGCCCCCGTATCTCACATTTGGTATTTCAAGGGCGTTCCTTCGAGAATAGGTCTTATGATTGACGTCGGACCCAAACAACTCGAACAAGTAATTTACTTTGCTTGTTATATCGTATTAGACCCGGGCACGACCGATTTAACTTATAAACAAGTAATCAGCGACAGAGAATACAGAGAAGCGTGCGACAAATACGGCGAAGGCAGTTTCAAAGTCGGTATGGGTGCGGAAGCCATAAAAGAACTTTTAATGGCTATCGACCTTGACAAAGAAAGTGCCGAACTCAAAAAGCAAATTTTCGAACACCCCGATTCTCAAAAGAGCGTAAAGGCGATAAAGCGTTTAGACATTATCGAAGCGTTCAGAAAGAACGACAGTCGTCCCGAGTGGATGATATTAGACGTCCTTCCCGTAATACCGCCCGAACTCCGTCCTATGATTCAACTCGACGGCGGAAGATTTGCAACCAGCGACTTAAACGACTTATACCGCCGTGTTATTAACAGAAACAACCGTTTGAAGAAACTTATGGAAATCGGTTCTCCCGAAATAATCATAAGAAACGAAAAACGTATGTTGCAAGAAGCGGTTGACGCTCTAATCGATAACGGAAGACGTGGAAAGGCGTTTTTAGGCGCAGGAAACAGAGACTTAAAATCACTCTCTGCTATACTTCGTGGTAAGCAAGGAAGATTCCGTCAAAACTTACTCGGTAAGCGTGTCGACTATTCCGGACGTTCGGTTATAGTCGTAGGACCGGAACTTAAACTTTATCAATGCGGTTTGCCCAAAGAAATGGCGGTCGAACTTTTCAAACCCTTCGTAATGAAGAAACTCGTCGAACAAAATATATGTCATAATATAAAGAGTGCGAAGAGAACGGTTGAAAGAATGAAGCCTTGCGTTTGGGATATTTTGGAAGACGTCATAAAGGACCACCCCGTTCTTTTGAACAGAGCGCCCACCCTACACAGATTGTCTATCCAAGCGTTCGAACCCGTGCTTATAGAAGGCAGAGCGATTAAACTTCACCCGCTTGTTTGCGGTGCGTTCAACGCCGACTTCGACGGCGACCAAATGGCAGTACACGTACCCCTTTCGGTCGAAGCGCAAGCGGAAGCGAGATTTTTGATGCTT
>JAZRYO010000022.1:0-2934 GCA_045600785.1 Christensenellaceae bacterium
AAAATAAGCAAGGCGTTTATCAATTAAAGCAAAAAATTCGTCGAAGTTATTTACGTTTAATTTCTTAAAATCCAAGTTAAAAGACAAAAGGTCGTCAAAGCGAAGGGACGGCGTAAATTTTTCGTCTAAATTAGAATAATCTATATCGTCGAATAAAGATATACAAGGACAATATTTCAAAACGTTAAATTTTTCGATAAAATATTTAGGCGTTATTTCGTTTTTTAATAAAAATTCGTTAGCCTTATCATAAATAATTTCGTAATTTTCTTTACAAGGTATATTTTTTATGTTAAAAACGTGTTGAAGTTCAAAAATCGACCAAGTATAAACGGGCGTTCCTATGATTTTCGGAAAAATCTCGCAAAAAGCCTTAAATTTTTCCTTCTTATCACCATTACCCGTAATCAATTCTTCATTTACACCGCATTCACGCATAAGTCTATGCTTATAAGGGTCGGTTTTTATCCATAAGTCGTAAACGTTCAAAAACCTTTCGTTTTCGGTTATGGACTTTATTGATAAATGGTTATGATAATCGATTATCGGTAGATTTTTAGCATATTTAAGATATAATTTCTTTGAAAATCGGTCTGATAACAAACAATTATTCATAAAATCACTCCAAAACAATTAATTTTATTGACATTTAAGTAAATTATATTATATAATTTATAAAATTTCAATACTTTTTTTTCGCAAAAAAATGCGGAATATTTACATTTTTATGAAAGTTTGTTTAATAAAATCCGAAAATTTATTTCCAAGAGTACTATTTGCAAGGTATTACGACACAAAAAAGGATATTACACGCAAAAAAACGTCCGAAAAACGTACTACTTTAACATACGAAGCAAGTATCTTTTTATTCGGAAACGGTACGATAAATATCAATGGAAAAGAATATCAAATAAAAAAAGGATACGCAAGGTTTAATAACCCGGGCGACCAAGTTTTCAGTTCGGGTGATTTTAAGTCTTTGACCGTAAAATTCGACTTCGGTGAAAAAAACGTTTTAGTTAAAAACGAAATTATTTCAAAAATTAAAGAATATTTTTACGTCCGAATTGACCTTATCCCCTTATTTAATGAAATAATATCACTTTTTGAAAAAGCCGACGATATATCAAAAATTAAAGCAAACCAAAAGTTAACAGAACTAATTGTTTCTTTTTACGAAAACGACCTAAAAGAAAAAGAAGTTCCCGAAAAAATCAAGATTTGTCTTAAATATTTGGAAGATAATTTTTCAAAGAAAATTACTCTAAAAGATTTAGGCACTCTATCCGGTTATTCCGACCTTCATTTACTTCGGCTTTTCAAACAAACGTTAAACTTCACTCCACACGAGTATTTAACCGAAATAAGATTAAAAAACGCAAAAAAAATGATTTATGATAACCCCGAAATGACCATTGAAGATATAGCATTTAATTGCGGTTTTAATTCCGAATCACATTTTAAGCAATTATTCAAGAAGAATTTTAACGAAACGATAGGAAGCTTCAAAAAATTATCGAAAAACATATAAAAAACCCCAACGATTGTTGGGGTTTTTGAATTTAATTAAGTTAACGAAACGACGGGGTTTTGTATTTCGGAAATGGGATACGAAGACAAATACTCTAAAATCACTTGCGGTTCGTCGTCTTCACTTTCCTTTAACGCATGAATTCTGCATCTTAAATGAATCCATTCTCTATCTTTAACCGTAAAATCGCCTTGATATGCGCACAAATGACCGATAAGTTGAATATCGTTTACGCAACAAGTCATTGCAAGTCGTCCGGCAACGAAAGATTTCGGCGGTAAATTTTTCGATAAAACGGTCATACAGTTAAATTCAACGATTTTATCCTCGTATCTTTGTAAATTATCAAAAGTATCGATATAAAATATTCCGAAATCATCGTCGCCTATTTTCATATCGTTTGATAATTTATAAGGCAATTCTTCAACGAAACTTACGGGCTTTCCGACTTTATCCAAACATATATAATAAGCACTGTTATTTATAAGTTTAAGATTACGTTTATATCCTGCCGTTTCGGAGTTTTCTTCACACCTATTCATAATTATTATATCGCTAACCTTAACGAAATCGACAAATTTTTGACGCATATTATTGAAATACACCTTAAACGTTGACGAATCGATTATCGAAAAGGACTGTTCTGCGATAATATACGGCGGAAATTCAATTTTAGACCAGTCCCACATTGCGTTTATTTCAAAAAAGACTGCATGCGGTTTATGAATTTTAATAAGTTCGTTTATATTTTCAACAGTAAAGTCTTCCGGTGAAGTGATATATTCGAAAGAAGCATTATATTTATTCATTTCTACGGCGTTGTACTCTACTTCTCCCTCTTCAGTAGAAATTACGAGTACTTTGCCAAGGTCTCCGAAATCTTTATTTTTAAGCGAATCAATAATAAACTGCGTTTTTCCGCTTTCCAAAAGTCCGTAAACCATTACCGCAGGAAAAGTTCTTGCCATAAATTACTCCTTAAAAAACAAATCTTCCAAAGCGTTTTCGTCAAGTTTAGAACCGATAACGCAAAGTCTTCCCGTATAATCGGGTTCTCCTAATCTTATTTCATAATCTCCGGCAACCAAATCGAAATAATACCATTTTTCTTCGTCCGAAGATTTAACTATACCTTTTGACCTTAAAACGATACCGAATTTGGAATAATCTTCGCAAAGCGCAGTCAAAATATTTTCAAGTTCGGACTTTTTGTACGCTTTCGTCGTTTCTTTGCCCCAACTTATAAATACTTCGTCGGCATCATGATCGTGATGATGGTGATGGTGGTGTTCATGGTCATGGCAATGGCACTCGTCGTCATCGTCATGGTGATGGTGGTGCTCATGGTCGTGGCAACCACACTCGTCATTATCGTCGTGGTGATGGTGGTGTTCATGGTCATG
>JAZRYO010000023.1:0-8263 GCA_045600785.1 Christensenellaceae bacterium
TTTTGAATTAGAAAATTCTACCACATATCCATTACTATTTTCCTTAGTAATAACCTTTATATTAAGTTCTTTTGCCGACGACCTAATATATTTTTTTAACGATTTATAATTTTTTTGTCCGTAAATTTTCGGTTCTCTAATGCCAAGCATATTCAAGTTCGGTCCATTAACGACGAGTATTTTCATAATTTAATATCTCCTTTACGGCAGTTAAAACTTCGCCGTTATTTTCGACTTCAAAGTCGCAAAATTCTTTATATATGTTTTTCCGTTCTTCATAGAGTTTATAAACGCCTTTCTCTTGCGACAAAGGTCTGTCGTCTAAAATCAATTTCCTTAAATCTCTTTTAACCCACACGACGACGGAATTCCTTTTTAATCTTCTACGGTTTATTTTAGATATCGGAACGCCACCGCCGAGTGCGATTACGACTCCCCTTTGTAAGCAAACGTTTTTTATGACTTCTTCTTCGATTTCTCTAAACTTTTTCTCGCCCAAAGAAGATATAATATCCGACGGTTTTTTGCCGTAAAACTTTTCTATCTCGTCGTCGCTGTCAATAAACTTTTTGCCCGTTTTTTGTGCTAAAAGTCCGCCTATAAGCGTTTTACCCGACGAAGGCATACCTTCGATTACGATATTTTTCTTTTCTAAATTTAAGTCTTTAATTACTTTTTCGCAAAGTTTTTCGTCAACTTTATTAACGCCCCAAATTTCTTCCGACTTCGCACCTTGATAGACTAACATATCAAGCCCCGACGAACATAAAATACCGAGTTCTTCCGCCCTTAAAATAAGTTCGGTTTTTACAGGGTTGTATATACAGTCGAAAACGAATTCTATTTCCTTAAATTTATTTAAGTCGACCAAGCACTCGTCTTCGTTTGGATAAGTTCCGACGGGCGTCGTGTTTATTATGACTTGAACGTCTTTTTGTTCGTAAAAATTGCCGTAATTTATATCCCCTTTGCGACTTACGATTATTATCCTTTTCGCACCCTGTTTTTTGGCAAGATAATAGGCGACTTCCTTCGTTCCGCCCGAACCTAAAATCATTACGACTTTACCCGATAAGTTATACCCTTTTTTCTCTATCGCTTTTTCCATACCGAAAACGTCGGTCGTGTAGCCGAAAAGTTTACCGTCCTTTTTAACGACGGTATTGACCGAATTTATCGCTTTCGCTTCGTCCGATATAAAGTCCAAATATTTAATTATCTCTTTTTTGTAGGGGATAGTTATATTAAATCCGTCAAAGTCTTCTTTTATAAACTCGGCGATTTTATCTATACTTAATTCTCGCATAGAATAACTCACGCCGAATTTTTCGTGTATTTCTTTGGAATAACTGTGTTTAAGCGTTTCCCCCAAAAGACAATATTTTTTCATTTTACTTTCTTTTGATAATCTTTGCTTAACTTAAATAAGGTCTTATATAAGTCGATTATGTACTGTTTCATAATAGAAGGGTACTTCTCGGTTTGCCTTTTAACGACTTCTTCTTCACGGCTTTTTACCGATACTTTTTTACCTTCCTTTGCTTTTTCTATCCCTATCTCACGACATATATCCATACGCTTTGCAAACAGGGATATCAACTCGTCGTCGATTTTATCAATTTCGTTTCTTAAACCGTCTATTTTATTCATACTTCTCCAAACTGTCCAAAATGGCGATAGCGACCGCACTTTCGACGACGGGGACTGCCCTTACCGCAATGCAACCGTCGTGCCTGCCGTTTATCTCTATTTCGACGTTTTTATTATTTACAAGGTCAACCGTCCTTTGCTTTTTTGCTATCGACGGGGTAGGTCTAAAAGCAACCGAAAGGGTTATCGGAAAACCGTTTGAAGCACCGCCGTTTATTCCGCCCGAAAAATTAGAATAACTTCTTATTTTGTCGCCGAAAAAGTAAAGTTCGTCGTTTGCTTTACTTCCACGCTTTTTTGATATCGAAAAACCGTCGCCGAATTCTACGCCCTTAACCCCCGGAATTGCGTAGCAAAGAGTGGATATTTTACCGTCGAGTCCCGAAAACAAATTACCGCCTAAACCTTTAGGTGCGTTTTTAACTACGCAATCGACGACTCCGCCGACCGAATCGAGATTTTTCGTCGCTTTTTCGATTTCTTCTATCATTTCGTCTTTGCGGTCGATACTCGGAAAATCTTTGACGGGCAAAAATTTAGTTATATCTTCTGCTTTGTACGATTTGCCTTGAACTTTTCCGACCGACGAGAGATATGCGTTTATCTTAACGCCGTATTTTTTTTCCAAATAGTCTTTGGCGATAAAACCCGCAATGCAAAAAGGTAAGGTAAGCCGTCCCGAATATTCTCCACCGCCCGAAAAGTCCAAAGTGCCGTCCTTAAAATATCTTATAAGGTCGGCGTGCGACGGACGTGGCTTTCCGTATAAAGCGTCGTAATCTTTCTTTTTGACGTTTTCGTTTTTAACTATCGCCTTGAAACTGCCCTTTATATAACCGTTTTTTAACCCCTTGAATTTAGGTTCGTCTTTTTCAATTCTTTTGGTCGACCAAGGGTAATTCCCCGCCTTTCTCCTATCTAAAAATTTTTGAAAGGCAAAAAAATCCATTTGGTATTTCGGAAACCCTTTGCACTTAACCGAAACGTTCGGTCCGTGCGAAGTCCCTTTAATTTCAACGGTCAGTCTATCGCCTATCCATATCGACATCTATTTTTCCCCCGAGTTTTTTAATATCTTCGAAAAATTCGGGGTACGACTTTTTAACTGCGTCAGCCCCGACGATTTCGATTTTGTCTTGTACTTTTACCGATAAAACCGTACTTGCCATAACAATTCTGTGGTCGTTGTACGAATTTATTTTGCCACCTTTTACTACACCGCCGTAAACGACGATTTTTTTGTCTTTGTATTCGCATTTTACACCGACAGAACTTAACATATCTAAAATTGCTTTTATTCTGTCGCTTTCTTTATATTTAAGTCTTTCAACGCCCGAAATTTCACATTTACCCCCCGTATAAGTCGCTAAACTACAAAGAACGGGTGCTAAATCGGGCGTATTTTCAACCGAAACTTTGAAGGGTTTTAACTCTCTTTTATAGGTCGTTATTCCGCTTTTCGTTATCTCCGTTTTACAGCCGATTTTCTTTAACGTTTCGACAATCGCCCTGTCCGGTTGCACCGAGTTAAAGTCGAGTCCTTTTACCGTCGCTTTTCCACCTATTGCGCCTATCGCCAAAATTGCCGATGCTCCCGAGAAGTCTCCGTCGACGAAAACTTCGTCGGGCGGTAAATAATTTTGATTTCCTTTAATTATAAATTTACGAAAAATCTTTTTATATTTTATCCCCGAAAGATTAAGGACTTTTAACGTTGATAAAATATAATTTTTCGATACCGTCTTGCCCTTTAATTTTAACGTGCTATTGCCGTTAAGTAGCGGAAGTGCAAACAAAAGTCCCGAAACGTATTGCGAACTTATCGACGCATCTATTATATATTTGCCACTTGAAAGTTTACCCGAAAACGAATAGTCTTTTTCGTGTATGCCGTGAGAAGAAAGTAAGTCTATAAGCGGTTTATTAGGTCTTTTCAAAAGTTCGCCCCTGCCCAAAAACTTTGCGTTCACTCCGAGTGCGCAAACTACGGGCATTAAAAAGCGAAGCGTCGAACCGCTTTCGCCTGCGTCTAATTCGCAAACGCTATTGACCTTTTTAATTCCTTCTACGGTTATATAATCTTTTTCCCTTTCTATTTTTGCGCCCAAACTTTGAAGACAAGAAATCGTTGCGTTTACGTCGTCCGAATTTCCGACTCCGTAAATTTTTGTCTTGCCGTTTTTCAAACCCGCCGAAATAATTAGCCTATGCGCCGTCGTTTTAGACGGCGGTGCGGTTATGCTTCCGTTTGGCGTGAAAGGATATAACGCTACGTTTTTCATAGAAGTATTTCCAAATCTTTAATCTTGATTTTTTCTATTTTCGGTTTTCCTATATCTTTAAGCAAAACGAAGTCTATATATTCGTCCGAAGCCTTTTTGTCGAGTTTTATCTTTTCTATGATTTCCGTTTTTTTATACGGCGTAGTCAAATCGAAACCGAAAGAATATAACAGTCTTTTCATCTCGGCTTTCTTTTCCGCAGAAAACCTATAATATGCACAAGAAACGTCGATACAAGCGTCTATACCCTTTGCAACGCATACGCCGTGTGGAATAGAATATTCGGATAAACTCTCGATTGCGTGCCCGACGGTATGACCTAAATTCAACAGTTTTCTTAAACCCTTTTCCCTTTCGTCTTTTTGGACGCATTTAATTTTTACGTCGATACAAGACGATATAAACTCGTTGGGATTAAAAAGTTCGAACTTGTCCGCTTTGACTTTTTTACTTAAAAACGCACACTTAACCCCTTCGCCTAGTCCGCAATCAATTTCGGTTTTGGGTAAGGTTTTAAGACACACCGTATTTATAAAACAAAGTGCAGGCGGATAAAACGTCCCGACCAAGTTTTTACCTTGCGGAAGGTCGACGGCAGTCTTTCCGCCTATCGAAGAATCGATATCCGCAAGCAACGTAGTCGGCAAGTTCACGAAAGTTATTCCTCGCATATACGAAGATGCGACGAACCCCGCAAAATCTCCTACTACTCCGCCACCAAGCGCCAAAACGGTATCTTGCCTTAAAAAATTTTTGCTCGCCAAAAATTCGCAAGCCCTTTTGAATTCGTCGAGATTTTTCGACTTCTCGCCGTGCTTGATAATAAAATTACGCACTTCGTATCCGCCCAAAAGACTTTCGACTTCTTTGCCGTAAAGATTATAAACCGTATCGTCGGATATAAGACAAATCTTTTTGCCTTTAACTACTTTTTTTAATTCTTTATCTAAGTCCTTAAACCCGTCGGTTATAATAACTTCGTACGGCTTAAAAGATTTTACTTTTTTTCTAATCATTTGGTTTTACCACTATCTATTTCTATTTTAAGTAAATTACCTTCTTCCAAAAGGTCCTTTAATTTATTTTCGTCCCCGTTTTCAAGTGCCGACAAATATAAAGACAAATTGTCGATTAAAAGGCTTAACTCTTTTTTGAGATTGTCCTTATTATCTATCATAAGTTCGCTCCACATTTTAGAGTTTAACCTAGCGACTCTCGTCAAGTCTTTATAGCTTCCCGCCGAATAACCGAAGTGCTTTTTAGCAGTCGGACTTTTTATGTATGCATTCGATACGATATGGCAAAGTTGTGAAGTGTAAGCAATCGTTTCGTCGTGGTTCTCACTCGTCGAAAATACGACTTCGTAAAAGCCCAAAGAAAGCAAAAAGTTTTTCAATTCTTCTATTTTGTAAATATCCGCTTTTACCGTCGTGATTACCGCCGATGCATTATTAAATAACGTAGATAAGGACCTTTCTATTCCCGAATACTCCCTACCTGCCATCGTGTGAACGCTAATAAAATTTAATTTTTTATATTTTTCGGAAAGTCTTTTAAGCGTCTCGACGGGCTGTCTTTTTATACCCGATAGGTCAACTACCAAACAACCGTCTTTTAATTTCGGCAAGAATTTTTCAAGGCAATTTTCAAGCGCTCTCGGATACACCGCAAAAAATACGATATCTAAATTCTTAACGCTTTTATCGTCCAAAACGTAATCGACTGCGCCGACGAGTTTTGCCTTGACGTTTACCGTACTTTCTATATCGTAGCCGTAAACGACGTGTCCGCCCACCTTTCTTACCGTCTTTCCAAGCGACGCACCTATAAGACCTAATCCGACTATCCCTATATTCATTATTCTCTTTCCTTATTGCATACGGGTAAAAGTACGTCGATTGCCTTTACAACGTCTTCAAACTGTTCGGGACGAAGTGATTGCGCACCGTCGCAAAGTGCGTTTGTAGGGTCGTTATGAACTTCAATCATAAGACCGTCCGCACCTGCACCGACCGATGCAAGCGATAAGGGTTTAACAAGTCTTGAAAGTCCTGATGCGTGGCTCGGGTCTACGATTACAGGCAAGTGTGTGAGTTCTTTAAGTAAAGGTATTGCCGATAAATCGAGTGTGTTTCTCGTTAGCGGTTCGAAAGTTCTTATACCCCTTTCGCAAAGAATAACACGCCTATTGCCTTCGGACATAATGTATTCGGCACTCATAAGCCACTCTTCGATAGTGCTTGCAAGTCCCCTTTTAAGTAAGACGGGTTTGTCCATTTTTCCGACTTCTTTCAGAAGTTCGAAGTTTTGCATATTCCTTGCACCGATTTGAATTAAATCGACGTCCTTAAATAAATCTATATGACTTACCGACATAAGTTCGGACACGATAGGCATACCCGTTTCCTTTTTTGCTTTTACTAAAAGTTCGATACCGCTTTCACGGAGTCCTTGGAAGGAATATGGGGAAGTTCTCGGCTTAAACGCACCGCCACGAAGTAAAGACGCACCCGCCTTTTTGACCGCCGTCGCTATCTCGATTACTTGCTTTTCGCTTTCAACCGAACACGGTCCTGCAATTATTTGGAAGTTCTTTCCGCCGAACTTGTGTCCGCCTATATCTATTATCGTATCTTCGGGGTGGAATTTTCTGTTGGCGCATTTATAAGGCTCTTGAATACGCTTGACACTCTCTACTATTTCCATTGAACGAACGAGGTCGATATCGACTTTCGGCGTGTCGCCGATTAGTCCCAAAACGGTCGAGTGCTCGCCCCTTGATATATCTACGCCGAGTCCTTGCGACTTTATCCACTCAACTAAACTTTGAAACTGCTCCTTGTCGGCGTCGTTTTTAACTACGATTATCATAATAACTCCTTAAAAAAAATAAGACCGATATAAATATCGGCCTTGAAAATTTCGTACGCAAAAATTCCGATATTTATCTTAAATACGGCTTAAAAAATAATATGCGTAATAAAGGTAATATCTTTTGCTCATTTTTGCTCCTTTTATTAAAGTATAATTTATTATATCCTTATTGTCAACCGTTTTTTGTCTTTTTGCCTTTTATTCTTTACTTTTTAACGGCGAAATGATAAAATAAAAGTATGTTAAACAAACAATCTTTACAATTTGGCAAAGTCCGTTCGCCTATTAGGGAACTTTTCGAATATGGACTCGAACTTAAAAGAAAGGGCATCGAGGTTTGCGATTTTACTCTCGGAAACCCTAATTCTCCTGTACCCGAGAAAGTACTTCTAACTTTAATCAAAGAAGTTAAAAAATCCGATTTGTCGGTTTTCGGATATACTTCCCAACAAGGAGACGACGAATTTTTAACCGCAGTTGCGAACTCGCTTAACAAAAAAAGCAAAATCGTCTTTACAAAAAACGATATTATTGCGACTACGGGTGCTGCCGGCGCTTTAACCGCCGTTATAGGTGCGTCCATATCGTCTAAAAAAGACGAAATACTTGTCTTGACTCCTTGTTTCCCCGATTATAAAATATTTATCGAAGGGGCGGGTGGAAAATGTGTAGAAGTTAAGTATTTAGACGATTTCGATATTGACTTTTCAGACCTTAAGAAAAAGATAAATAAGCATACGAAAGCGCTTATTATGAACTTCCCCAATAATCCGACAGGTCAAATCATCTCCGAAAAATCACTCAACGAACTTTCGTCTATCTTAAAAAAATACGGCGTTATGCTTATTTCCGACGAACCGTATAGAGAAATAGTTTTCGGAAAAGAAAAAGTTCCTTTTCCGCCGTCTTATTATTCTAATACCGTTATTTGCTATTCGTTTAGTAAGTCGATGTCTATCCCCGGCGAAAGAATAGGATACGTTGCTATAAGTCCGAACAAAAAAGACAAGGACGATTTTAGACTCGCTTGCCTTGGACATATAAGAAAATTAGGGTACGTCTGTGCACCGAGTTTATTTCAACACGTTATCGCAAAAACAATCGACGAAGTTGCCGACGTAAAGTTATATAAAGAAAATCTCGACGTTTTGACAAAACATCTTCAAGGTTTGGGGTTCTCTTGCAACTCGCCTAAAGGTGCGTTTTATCTTATGTTAAAATCGCCCGACGGCGACGGCGAAAGATTTTCTTCGGTTGCAAAATCTTTGGGGCTTTTGTTAGTTCCGACCAAAAATTTCGGTGCAAAAGAATACGTTAGACTTGCTACTTGCGTAAGTAAAGAAACGGTCCAAAAATCACTTCCGAAATTTACGAAACTTAAAGAGATTTATTAAATAATAATCTTATGGGCGGACTTTTTTCCAAAAAGTCCCTCCCCCACCCTCTTCAAAAACTTT
>JAZRYO010000024.1:0-1411 GCA_045600785.1 Christensenellaceae bacterium
TCGAACTTGAAGGCGGAGAAAAATTATCCGACGTCGTATTCGACGAAGAATCGGTTAAAGTTTTCACCGTTCCCGCTTCTTACGACGGTAAGCCCGTTAAGAAAATCAATTCCGATTCGATAATCGACCTTGCGTTCATACACGAACTCTTTATTCCTTCTTGCGTAGAAGAAATAGGCGTCGGTGCGTTTAGGGGCTTGACTTCTCTTGAAAAAATCACTCTTCCCTTTATCGGTCAAAAGGTCGGCGCAAAAAACACCGCTAAATCTTTCGGATATATTTTCGGAACTTCGTCGGGAGACGGTTTAACCCTTTGCGACCAAGTTTACAACGAAAGCGACGAAGAAGCGTGCAACGAATATTATATTCCTTCTAACCTTTCCGAAGTCGTTATAACCGGCGACGTTAAGATGGAAGAAAAAACCGTTTATTTCGCACTTGAAGACGGTAAGAAATTACCCGTTGAGTTCGACGGTATGGTTTACACCTTAAACGGCGAAGAAATAGACGCAGGCGACGTTCACTCTTTGAAAGTCGTCGAATACGATTCGGCAATCTCCGAATATGCGTTCAATTCTTGTTCGACGATAAAGACGGTTGAATTTACGGGCGAATTTAATTTTGTACCTGCACACGCTTTTGAAAACTGCTCGGCACTTGAAAACGTAAACTTCAAGGCTGAAACGAGAACTATTCAAGAAAGCGCATTTGCAGGTTGTACTTCGCTTACTCACCCCGATTTATCCAAAGTCGAATATTTCGGTAAAAACGCATTTGCAGGTTGTTCTAAACTCGGCGAACTTTTATTGACCGAACTTCCGACCGCATTTAATCTCGGTGCTACCGAAATAGGCGAAAACGCATTTAACGGTTGTACTTCTCTTAATGAAGTCAACTTTATAAGTGGCGTCGAAATACTTAAAGGCGCATTCTCGTCTTGTTCTTTACTTAAAAAAATAACCTTTAACGGCGACACGACCGTTGGCGTTTCGGCATTTGCAAGTTGTTCTAAATTAGAAACGGTTGACTTTAAGACCACTACGAACGTTTTACACGATTACGCATTTAGAGATTGTTCTTTACTTTCTAAAGCGTCGGTTAAAAACGTTTCTTACGCAGGAAACGAAAGCACCGTATTTATTAACTGCAAAGACTAATTTTAATAAAACAAAAATCTCGCAAATAATTTTGCGAGATTTTTTTATGCTAATTTTTAAGCAATTTCTTTTTTGACGATTTCGGGTTTTTTATTTCCCAAAACGACGTCTTTATCTATTATGATTTTTTTAACGTCTTCGGAAGACGGAATATCGTACATACTGTCAAGCATAAGGTTTTCGAATATCGTTCGAAGTCCCCTTGCGCCCGTTTTAAGCGCTATTGCTTTTTTTGCGACTTCCAAAACTGCGTC
>JAZRYO010000025.1:0-4686 GCA_045600785.1 Christensenellaceae bacterium
AAATTTACTATCTTATGCACGGGAAGATACAGCCTTGAAAAACAACAAAATCTACTTATTAAGGCAGT
Source organism: Christensenellaceae bacterium (assembly GCA_045600785.1). Taxonomy (GTDB): domain Bacteria; phylum Bacillota; class Clostridia; order Christensenellales; family Borkfalkiaceae; genus UBA10281. Next base: position 69 of record JAZRYO010000025.1, read on the forward strand.
TAATAAGTCAAAGTACAAGGATAATATCAAAATCATTTTCGCAGGTGCAGGACCTTATGAAAACTTGCTGAAAAAACTTGCAAAAAAGTATAACGTTGACGCTGAATTTAATTTTTACGGTAGAGAAGAGATGCTTGACGTTTTGCACGGCGCAGATTTATACGTTCATACTGCAACGGTAGAGATAGAAGCGATTTCGTGTATCGAAGCAATCGTATCGGGACTTGTGCCGGTTATCAATAATTCCAAAAGAAGCGCAACGAGATTTTACGCTTTGGACGATAATAACTTATTTAAGCAAAACGATTTTAAGTCGTTATCGAATAAAATAGATTTTTGGATAGAACACGAAGACTTAAAAAGCGAATACGTCGAGAAGTATAAACTTATGTCGGAAAATTTCAGACAAGATAAATGTATGGAAGAAATGGAGAAAATGTTAATTGATGCCTATGAAGAAAACCGAAGAAAAAAAGACGATTTATTATAAAGACGAGATAAACGACGACTTTGCGGGAAACAACATAAATAAAAAACCCTTAGGCGACAAATATAAATATCCGTCGAAAAGAAGTTTTATTTGGAAAACGCTTGCGTATATTTTGTATTTCGTTATAGCGTGTCCCATCGTGTCACTACTAAATATTATATTTTACGGCGAGAAAATTATCGGACGAAACAAAATAAAAGGGTATAGAAAAAACGGATTTTTCGTATATGCAAACCATACTCTATCTATGGGCGACGCATACACTCCGTCGAGAATATGTTTTCCCAAAAAAGCACACATAATTATAAATTCGGACGGCGTAAGTATCCCGATTATAGGACGAATAGTCGAAATGCTTGGCGGAACAGCAGTACCGGACGATTATAAATCATTTCAAAAATTTACGAAAGAGATAGACTATTTGCAAAAAAAAGGCAAGGCGGTTTATATTTATCCCGAGGCACATATTTGGCCGTATTATACAGAGATAAGACCTTTTTTAGACGTGTCGTTTAACTATCCCGCAAAAACGAATAAACCTATATTCACGGCGACGAGAGTTTATGAAAAGCGTAAAATAGGAAAAGGCGTAAAAGTTAAAGTTTACGTGGACGGACCTTTCTTTGCGGACCAAAATTTACCCGTTAAGGAAAGGCAAAGATTTTTAAGAAATACCGCCTATGAAAAAATGGTGGAACGTGCTAAATTATCGACCTATAAGGCGATTAACTATGTTAAAGAGATATAAAAAAGGTTCGAAAGGAATTTTCCTTTCGAACCTTTTAATTATATAATCGGTTATTCTTTTATTAAATCTTTTACGACTTCTCCGGCAATGATAAGTCCTGCGACCGACGGCACGAAAGAAATGCTTGCAGGCGAAGATTTTTCGCCGTCGCAAACTTTCGGTTTTTTAGGTAATTCTTCGGAGTAGAGAACTTTTAAGTTTTCTATCCCCAAATTTTTAAGTTCACGCCTAATAACTTTCGCAAGCGGACAAACCGAAGTCTTTTTAATGTCTGCTATCTTAAACTCGGTCGGGTTTAATTTATTGCCCGTACCCATAGAACTTATAATCGGTGTTTTTGATTGTTTACATTTAACGATAAGTTCGATTTTCGATTTCACGCTGTCTATTGCGTCAACGACGTAGTCGTAAGTAGAAAAATCAATCGTCGAAGAATTTTCTGAAGAAAAGAAAAGATTATATGCGTTTACTTTTATGCTTTCGTCTATATCGTTAATTCTTTGTTTCATAACTTCGACTTTTTGTTTGCCGACCGTCGAAGAAGTGGCGATAATTTGACGGTTGATATTTGAAAGCGCAACGACGTCGTTATCGAAAATGTCGATATTTCCGACTCCACACCTTGCAAGTCCTTCAACGACGTATCCACCGACACCGCCGACGCCGAAAACCGCAATTTTAGAATTTCTTAAAATATTCAGTTTTTCTTCGCCGATTAGCATTTCGGTTCTTTTATATCTCTCGTCCATATCCGTATTATATCAAACGGACTTAAAAAAGTCCATAAAAAAGGCTCGAAAAATTCGAGCCTTAAATTTATTTTTTGTTTACGAGATTCATTTTGGTAATCAAAATGTTTTCTCTCGAAGTCTTGTTAATGGTGTTTTTTACAACTCCCACAAGGTCGTCCCCGAACATTTCGAAAAGGTTTGCGCTTACCGAAAATTCGGGAAGTTTGCCGACGAGTTTTCCGTCTTTATATAAATAAGCGACTTGAACGGGTAAACTGATTATTCCGTCGGGAGTCATATCTCCGCCCGAAGTTTCTGCGATATATATCGCTTGTTTGCCTTTCAATGCGTCTTCGATGCAGTTGAAGTTTCTATCGGTAGTAAATCCCGCAATCGACGGAACGGGAACGCTTGCATATTCGGCACTCGAATTTCCGAAGTTTTCGATATTGTATTTTTTAGCGTTTGATTTAGTCCCTAAAAGTTTTTGCATAACACCGTTTTTAACGAGATATGTTTTATTATCGTCGTTTACCGTTCCTTCAACGTCGAAGAAAGGTATGCAAAGTTGTCTTGACGGGTTTCTGTCGCAACATACCGAAAATTTATCTGAGAAAACTTTTTGACCGAGTTTTCCGTTGAGTAGCGAACCGCCGTTGCAATAAAGGTCGGCAACGAAATGTTGAACTGCGAACGTAAAATACATCGGGTCTAAAAGGACGAGTGAACTGTCGCCGTCAACGTGCGGTAAATTATTGTTAAATGCGGTAAGTTGGTTATGAACGTCAACGAGTAAGTCGGAAGAAATATCTTTATCTCCTTCCGCAATTATTCCGCCGTCCATAATGTTTGCCGAATTTTTACTTTTGAAAATAACGCTGTATTCTATATTGTTTCCAAGATAGTCGAGTTTAGTTCCGTCCGAATTTTCGTAAGACGCACGTCTTTCGTTTAATATAACTTTTCCGCTGAAAATAAAGTCGGGATTTTGTTCGGTCAACTTATCGGTAAAGTCCTTAACGTTTTTCAGAAGTTGCGATTTATCGCAAATATTTTTTCTTGTATCGACCGACTTTACTAAAACTTCGTCGTGCGTTTCGGGATAAGGAATACCCATTTGCAAATTTGCGGTTGCTTCCTTTTCTAAAGCGTCGAGTTCGACGTTTCCGAGTTTTCCTGCAACGCCGATTAAATCTTTATCGTAAACTCTTACCGAAGTTTGAGTTTCGTTTTTAATACGCAAAGAGTCGGGTGCGCCTGCGGTTATGTTTACGCAAGCACTACTTGATAACGATTTATATATTTCTTTTTTCATATTATTGTACCTCGATTTCGGAAATTCTTACGTACGGTCCGCCGAGTCCTACGGGGAGTCCCGCTTGTTCCATTTTACCGCAACCGCCCAAGACGAACGAAAGAAGTTCGAATTCTTTACTTACTCCGTCGATAAGACCGAGAGTGGTAAATACGTTTCCGGTTAAAACTGCGATTTTTACGGGTGCGCCGATTTTTCCGTCGACTATTTCGTAGCAAACGTTGGGTGCGATTGTAAAGGTACTCATACCCGAACCGTGCTTAATCGACTTAATGAAATATCCGTGTTTAATACCTTTAACCAAATCGTCGAAAGAACTTTCGCCGGGTTCGACGTAAGTACTCGTCATTCTTACGATAGGCTCGAATTTACAGTTAATCGCCCTTGCGTTGCCCGTCGGCTTTTCGCCTAATTCGACAGCCGTTTGAACGTTATGTAATCTTCCCGACAAAACGCCGTTTTTAATAAGGTAAGTTTTGGTGCATTTCGTTCCTTCGTCGTCGTAAGGGGTATAACCCGAACCGTCCGCCGTTCCCGTATCGACTATCGGCAAAAGCGAACTTCCGACTTGTTTTCCCAAAGTCCACTCTTTTTTCATAGTTTCGTCGCCAAGCATAAAGTCGGCTTCGCTCTTGTGTCCAAAAGACTCGTGTGCGAAAACGCCGGTTGCAACGGGGGATAAAATAACGGGGAATTTGCCCGCCTTTTCTATGTTTTTGGCAGTCAAAAGGAAGGTTTCGCTTTCTTCCTTAAAATCTTTAATCTCTTTGTCACTTACTTTAATTTGGTCGAAAGTCGTGAAACAACCCGATATATCGTTAGAGAAAGTTTTATCTCCGCTTGCAAGGTCCAAAGAAATCATATAACCGCAAGTTTGGTAATCGAATTTAAGGTCTGCACCCTTACTCGAATAAAATTCGAAATCGGAGTGCCTGTCAACGTAAAAAGCGTGTCCCGTGGTCGTATGTTCTGTTGTACATTTGTTGTAAAGATTAGTTAAAAATGCGATTTTTTCTTGAATTGAAATCTTTTCCACACTCGTTTTGTCGTAGCGGTAAACTTCGTCTTTGTTAACTTGAAAGGCTTTAACTATCGGGTTAGACGAAATGTCGTCAGACTTCGTCGCATATTCGTAAAGCGAATCAAGTTGCGGTTGAATATCTTTTGTGTCGGTTGTCGAACAATAGTACCACATTTTACCGTCGAAAACTCTTAAAAAAGCTTCTTCGGTCGCTATGGCGTTCATTTGTTTCGGCTCACCGTTCATAAATTGCAATCTGGTATTAAAACGACGTTCTATTCTGACGTCGGCATAATAACCGTCTTTGAAAGTA
>JAZRYO010000026.1:0-4063 GCA_045600785.1 Christensenellaceae bacterium
CAGCCTTGCGTAATACTGTCGCCGAAAAAAGCAATAGTTATAGGTTCGGCGTAATTTATATCTTTTTGTTTTAATTTTATTTTGTCGATTATTTTCATAATATCTCCACTTTCGAACTCCAAATAAGTCCGTCTATAGTTCTTTCTTCGATAAAAAATGCGGTAGCCTTACCGTTTAACTCATATCGGTTTTTACTTATCGGTTTCATTTTTTTATAGTTATAAGTCTCAGTTTTTTCAAGGTCGTCGCAAGTATAATATGCGTTTATTTTCGACGAATTTTTATACGGTTTAACAACTACCGTATTATTAACCTTTTTACATATAACTTCGGGCAAAACTTTTCCGCTTGAAATCATTTTACAAAACTCTAAACTTTCCGGTTGTTCAAAGCCGTAAAAATTGCCGTGATAAAAAGATTTACGAATCGCATAGTAGGGTTTTCCTTTAATGCCGTCCGCAGTTTTTTGTCGATTTAATCCCTTAAACGCAATATCGTCCGTACCGGCGGTAAATAAAATCGGAACTTTAATTTTAGATAAATAGTTCTTCGGGTCGTGTCCGAAAATATATTCTTCTCTTTCTTTTTCGGTAAGGGCATCTACTCTTTTTCTTCCCCAATCGCTATCGTAGGCATAAGCAGACGAATATATAACCGTACCTGCTTTTATCCTTTTTTCAAAGGCGAGTAAATCTAAATTCAAAAATCCACCCCAAGAAAGTCCGCAAGAATAAATTTTATCTTTATTTACTCTTTCGTCCGACAATAAAACGTCAATAGCACGCATAGAAGACAAAACCGAAAAATAAGTCCATGGATGTTTTTTAGTAAGTCCGCTATATCCGTAGCCACAAGGTCCGCCTTTATCGTTTTCTATTCCCCTTTCTTGTAAACTCGTTCCGCATTTTGCGTTTAAGTCGGGGGCAATGGCAACAAATCCGTTATCCGCCCATTTTTTTGCGTGTTCGTAATACGCCGTACCGTTTCCGCCGTGTAATAAAAGCACGGCAGGATAACCGCCTTTTGGCATTTTAGTCGTGGGAAAAACGATAAATGCAAAAATCTTATAGGTCTTATCGGCTAACGGCAAATCATAATATATCGCTTTGCCACTCGGATACATTTCGCCGAAGTTGACCGTTTCGATTTCTACTTTTGATTTAATTCTGTTTTTTTTAACGTAGTCAGTTAAAGTTATCATATTAACCCTTCCAGTTAACGTCGCATTCGGATATATCGTTTCCGTTTATTTCGGTTATACGAAGTACTCTTCTAAATACCTTTACGCTATCGCTTAAAACCGCTTTTTTATCGCCGAGTTCTCTAACGGCAGATATTACGGGCATCTTTTTGGCAATATGGTTTGAGTTCCAAGACAAGAAGTTATCGACGCCCGCTTCGTAAAGTTTTTTCGCCATGGCAATTTGAAATTCGTACGGAAGGTGTTCCCAAGGAAGCGCACCGTAGAATTTTACCCCGTACTTGTCGCACACTTTCTTTAACTTTTTTACACCGCCGATTATGTGTTCTTCTTTGTCGTCGAAAGTACGTTTTACGATAACGTCGGTTTGAACTTTTTTGTTGTATTTTTTAAGGTCGATAAACCCGTTTTTATCAAGCAATCCGTCCAAATCTTCGTATATTGTCATAAGTCCTTGCGATACGCTATCGACAAGCCCTTCTTTTGCCCACGTTTCTACGTCCATACCGAAGTTTTTACTACTGTCTATATCGTAATATACGATAGCGTTTATCTTATAACGCTTTTTACCGTTAGACTTTTTATCGAGTGCGACTCTTAACTCTTTCAAAAACTCGTTGACAAAATAACATAAAACGTTATGTAATCTATAATCGGAGAAAGGTAGCCTGCGTGCGTCAACGCCGTAATCTTTCATAACTTTATCTCTTACCGGTTGTTCGAAAAGTACGAAAATTCCCCTGTGGAAGAATAAACTTACACCGTCGAAAGACGAAGGAAGTACGTCTATAATGCGTTTAATAGCCATTTCCCTTGCTTCTTTATAAGCAAAAGACAAAAAGTTTGCCAATTTACCGCTACGAAGTTCGGCGTGAAAATCTTTATAGACGTTTTGTAAACCGTGCTTATCGTCTAAATGATAAAACGGAAATGAAAAATCACCGAGTTCGATTCTATATCCCAAATAAGCTTCCCCACCGTAGCCGTGAACTTTTTCGCTCGCCTTATCGTAAAATTTATCAATATGCTTCAAAAATCCGTAGCAAGATTTTGCATAACCTATTCTGCACGATTGATAGTGTGCCTTTTTGCTATAACGTAAATTGCTTACGTCGTAAGTGGGTTCAAATATAACCGAATCGACGTTTCCGTATTTAAGCATATTAAGTCTTCCTAAATAATCGTCGGCATTTTTATAATCGCACTCGCCGTAGTAATCACAGTCGAAATGATATTGTACCGTCTTATTCGTATGCGACTTCTCTATTTTTTTAATTTCGGTTTGGCTTATCGGTTCAAGTCTAATATATAAAAGCGCACAAGAAATCGACACTTGTTGAACAGGACCTTGAAATTTAGTTGGTTTGTTAATTATTATTTTTTGGTTAGTTAAGTCGGCAATTCTGAAAAAACCTTCTTCGGCGTATTCGTATATACCCCAACGACCATAGCCCTTGTTCGAAAAAAGATGAGAAGGCATTAAAACCGTTTTGCCCTTATCTTTGGATAAAGAAATCTCGATTAAAGAATTTGAAGAAATTTGCCCTAAACAAACGTAAATTTTATAAAAACCTTTTACTTTAAGGTCTATTTCAATAGGCTTTGGAAAAGAGTTTTCACCGACGGCAAGCATAGTACCTTTTTGTCCGTCCGCAGTATAACTTATTCTTTGCCATTTGTTCTTTTCGGGTTTATTAGATAAATTTGCCTTTGTGTATTTGTCAAGCTCGTTAAAAATAAGTTCTTTCATATTTATCTCCATAAAACGTTTTTGCCGTTTTTGAGTTTTTCGCCGTAAAAATTAGCGTCAATTCCGTTTGGAACAAAAAAAGTATATTTTATTTTGCCGTTTTGCTTTTGCCATTTAACTTTAAGCCTACCGTACGGAGTGTCAACCGACCCTTCGGCAAAAAATAATTTTTTAAGTGCGATAGGCGTTATGGAAACCTTTTTATACCCTTCACCGCCTTCTAAAATTTTAATTCCCAAAATGTATTTATAAAACCAACCGAGAACGTTCGAAAACATATGATGATTTCTCGAATCAGTCACTTTGTCAACCCACGTTTCCCACAAAGTTGTTGCACCTTTTGTAAACCAAGTCTTAAAACTCGGTGGGTCGTCGGCGGAAACGGCGTCTAAAACGACGTCAGAATAACCGTTATCGGAAAGCGCATCGTAAATATACTGTATGCCAAGCATACCGACGTTAAAATGTCCGTCGTGCGCCTTAATGTTTTTAACGAGTTGCCGAGTTAATTTTTCTTTGTCGCCAAGCCCTAAATGAAGTAGCATTGAAACGGCTGTTTGATTATCAATTTTAGAACAACCGTTATCGTCAACAAAGGCTAAAATATTATGAATAGCGTTTGCCCTTTCGTTTTCGTAATAACTTCCGTTATCCCCCGTAAGTTTTAACCCGACTAAAATTATATCACAAAACTTAACGGTATAAAAATGTTTAATAAAATCGAAATCTATACCCCTATTGTTAAGTCCGTCCCAATCGCCAAGCCAAATATCTCGAACGTTTTTATCACTTTTGAAAAATTCGTAATAATCTTTTAGATACGGTAAACAGCCTTTAAGCATTTCAGCGTTTCCGTAATATTTATAAATCGTATAAGGTATTTCGAAAAAAGCACCGTCGTTGACAGGTCCCCAAAAATAACCGTATTCGCCGTGATTAGGCACGATACAAGGAATACCTTTATCCTTTTGAAAACAAGACTTAAAATCTTCTATCCATTTTTCAAAAAATCTTTGTGCCTTAAAGTTTATACAAATTTGTTCGGTTGACGCTTGCGTATCGTTTGTCCACCCGAATTTCTCTCTCGTGGGACAGTCGGTAAGCGCATAAAA
>JAZRYO010000027.1:0-5130 GCA_045600785.1 Christensenellaceae bacterium
CACGCATTTTTCTTTTTCAAGGTACGGCAGAAGTGTCTTTACCGCATTCATCTGCTCATCGGGATTAAGCCCGAAATGGGTAATCAGGAATGTGATTTCCGGGTTTTCGAGAACCATACGCAGTACGCATCTTGTTTCGTATGAATCACTGTATTTTTTATCCGTCGGATCGGGAATAATAACGGTTTCAAATGACTTGACGGGCAGCCTTGTAAGCACCGCATTTCCGTATGGATTCTTTCCGTCAACATCAATGGCCTTTGCAAAATAATAATCATATCCCGTTTTTTCCGAAAGAAGCTGTGCCTGGGGGTCATAGCCTTTACGGATTCCCTTTCCCCTAACCTCATTAAGGCCGATAACATCAGCATCAAAGCCTTTTATGACACCGGCAAAGGCATCATAATCTATTTTCTTTTTCAGATAGTCCTCACAATGAAGAATATTATATGAAGCGACCTTAATCTGCATTTTTATTTCACCTCAATGAGTTTTGAAATAATTGATATAATATTTTATGACCCTGATAAGATATGCTATGCCGAAGCCGGAGCTTTCAAGAGGCTCAATAAGGATAACGGGCTCCGTCACCTCACCGAGGCCTTTTTCTTTGAGTGTCGCAAGAATCAGCCTTGCTATTTCAATATTGCCGGTTCCGTTGGGGTGAATCGTGTCAATGGCAAGGCAATCTCTTCGCCCGTCAAGAACGGAAGCCACATCTATAATCACGTAGGCCCCCGGATTTTCGTCAAGATAACGGCGATAACATTCATTAAGCAGGTCGGAGCCCATCTGATTGACTCCCTGCAAAAAATCGTGACGCATATTATAAACCGTCTGCATAAGAATGAGTGCATCGGGATTTGCCGCTTTTATTTTTTCAATTATCTGACAGAAATTTTCATAGAAGCGGTCTCTTATACCGTAAAAAACATCATAATTTTTTGTCACCTTGTCAGCCCAGAGCAAAGCAAGGATATTGGAGGTAAGAAAATCATTGCCGCCGATTGAAATACTGATTATATCGGCAGAAGTAATATCGTCAAGCACTTCTTTTTTGACGCAAGGATAGTTCTTCTTGGCGACGAAAGTCAAACGATATACTCGTGGCGTGGTTCGTCGCCAAAAGAGATAATCGAAGATTTTAAGAAAAATTATTCTCCGATAGAGATAAACTTTTCCTTTAACCGTAGGTCGTCTCCGACAATCTCTTATTCGGGCGACTTTTACCTATCAAAAATTTATCATAAAGCCTTACCCGAAAAACCGAACTTCGAAAGCAATGAAAAAATAACGGTCTTATCTTGCGTAGATAGTGAAGGGGAAGCGAAAAGGGTTTACGACACCGTCGAAAAGGAAATGCAAAAGGGCGACGTTTGTATTATGGCAAGGACGAATAAATATCTTTCGTCTTTGTGCGCCGAATTTGAAAAAATAAACTCTAAAAGACAAATTAAGATACCGTTTTTTACCGTTGACGAAGATTTTCAATTTTTCAAAAAGCCCATAGTCAAAGACTTTTTGGCATTTTTCAAGATAATATTAAACGATAAAGACGGGTTGGCGTTTAACCGTATAGCCAAAAAATTTATAGAAAAAGTCGATGAGAATATTCTTTTGTCGATAAGGGACTATTTTTCTTTCGGCGTTTCGGAAACTGCATTTTTGCAAGCCGACACTTACGCATATTTCGACGATTATTATAGTTTACTAAAAGCCTACGACGAAGGGAATTTGGTCGTTTACGACACCGAAACTACGGGACTCGATTTATCTTGCGACGAGATAATTCAACTTTCTGCGATAAAGATAGGCAAAGGGAAAACATCGCAAGAATTTAACGAGTTTATTTTGCCGACGGTCGAGATAAACGACAGGGCGCTTAAAACTCACGGATACAGTAAAGAGTATATTTTATCCCACGGCGGACGGGATAAAAACTCGGTGCTTTACGACTTTCAAAAATTCGTAAGCGGTTGCGTTTTAGTCGGACATAACAGTAGAAACTTCGACGACAATTTATTGTTAAGGCAAGCAAGCGAAAGCGGAATAAGTCTTGATATAAGTCGTTTTTTCGATACTTTACTTATATCCGAAGTGCTTTATCCCGATATGAAAGACAGAAAACTTTCGACCTTGTGCGAAAAATTCGGCGTTAAAAACGAAAGGGCGCACGACGGTTTTTCGGACGTCGTATCGACGAAAAAGTGTCTTGAATATATGATAGAGAGTTTAATTTTGTCCGAGAAAAAACGCCGTGAAATTTACAATAAATACATACCGTATTTCAGCGAGTTTTACAAGTCGTATTCGGCTTTACGTTCGCTGTTTTTAGACGGAGATATATTAAAACTTTTCGGGGAGATAAATTCCACTTTCAATTTGATAAACAAAGATAAACCGTCCGAACTCGAAGCGTCGAGAGAACTTTTTAAGGCGGTCAAAGAATACGCCGAAAACTTTGGAACAAAAGACGGGGTTAAGCGTTTTATAACCGATTCGTACCTTTCGGGAAGTCAAATAGATTTGGCGATAAAAAAGTCGGGTAAAATCCCCCTTTTAACCGTACACCAAACGAAAGGTATGGAGTTTAGGACGGTAATTTTAGTCGGCGCAACCGACGACGAAATTCCGTCTTATCAAGCGAAAATAAACAATAACGACGAAGAAGAAAAAAGAATTTTCTACGTTGCTTTAAGTAGGGGAAAAGAAAAATTTTATATCTCTTTTCCGTCGATTAAACGGCGTGGAAATTCGACTTTCGAACAAAATATTACCCCGTACGTCAAATTTTTACCGCCCGATTTAATAGAGTTTAAGTGATTTTTTTGGGGATAACGATTGACAAAGGGGCGATAAAAGTATAGAATACTTTTATACTTAAATTGAGTTTTGGAGAACGATTATGGATAAATTCGACGTAAAAGAAAGATTTGCCGAGATGGTTTTTACCGAAGAAGAAATCGAAAAGAGATTGTCGAAATCGTCGTATAAAAAGTACGCCGAGTGCGTCAAAGAGAGTAGGCCGTTAGACATATCGGTTGCCGACGAGATAGCGTGTGCTATGAAAGACTGGGCGATAGAAAAGGGTGCAACCCACTATACGCACTGGTTTCAACCTATGACGGGGGTTACCGCCGAAAAGCACGATTCTTTTTTAGAGCCGTCGAAATCGGGACAAGCGATAATGAAATTTTCGGGCAAAGCGCTTATTAAAGGCGAAGCCGATGCGTCGAGTTTTCCAAACGGCGGACTTCGTGCAACTTTCGAAGCAAGGGGCTATACCGCTTGGGACCCGACGTCAAAGCCTTTCGTTATGGGCGGTTCGCTTTATATACCGACCGTATTTTGTTCATACGGCGGGGAATCGCTTGACAAAAAAACACCGCTACTTAAAAGTATGGACACTCTTTCAAAGCAAGCGGTCAGAATTACGAAACTTTTCAATAACGAAAATATAGAGAAAGTAATAGCGTCGGTCGGCGTCGAACAAGAATATTTTTTAATTGACAAAAAGGCGTACGAACAAAGATTTGACCTTGTCACTTGCGGGAGAACGCTTTTCGGTGCGAAACCGCCGAAAGGTCAAGAACTCGAAGACCATTATTTCGGAAAAATCAAGACGAGAGTTTGGGAATATATGGCGGACCTTGACAGAGAACTTTGGAAACTCGGGGTTTACGCCAAGACGAAACACAACGAAACGGCACCGTCCCAACACGAACTTGCGACGGTTTATACATATAACAATATTGCGGTTGACCAAAACCAAATAACGATGTCGGTTATGAAGTCGGTAGCGTCAAGGCACGACCTTGTGTGCCTACTTCACGAGAAACCTTTTAGGGGAGTAAACGGAAGCGGAAAACACAACAACTGGTCGCTTTCGACTAATACGGGAATAAACCTTTTAGAACCGGGCGAAACGCCGTACGACAATTTACAATTTTTGGTATTCATCTCGGCGGTTATTTCCGCCGTCGATAAGCATCAAGATTTGCTTCGTATTTCGGTAGCGTCGGCAGGCAACGATATGCGACTCGGCGCAAACGAAGCCCCGCCCGCAATTATTTCTATGTTCGTCGGCGAAGAAATCGAAGAGATATTCAAGTCGATTGCAAGCGGAAAGTCGTATAAGGGAAAAAAGTCGTCCGATTTAGAATTCGTAAGCAAAATTTTACCGCACCTACCCAAAGACAAATCGGATAGAAACAGAACTTCTCCGTTTGCGTTTACGGGCAATAAATTCGAATTCAGAATGGTAGGTTCGGACATGTCGGTTGCAGGTGCAAACATAGTGTTAAACACCATAGTTGCCGACGAACTCAAAGAGATTGCCGACAGACTCGAAAAGGCGAAAGACTTTAAGTCGGAGATTTTCCAAATAGTAAAAGACACCTACAACAATCACAGTAGAATTTTATTTAACGGAAACAATTACAGCGACGAGTGGAAAAAGGAAGCCGAAGTCCGTGGACTTTTGAACTTCCCGACGACAGCCGACGCTCTTCCCCATTACGCCGACAAAAAGAATATCGAACTTTTCGAAAGACACGGCGTATTTACCGAGTCTGAAGTAAAATCAAGACTTGAAATACTTTTAGATAAATATGCCAAAACTATAGATATAGAAGCCAAAACGACGGTGTATATAGTTCGTAGAGAAATTATCCCTGCGTCTATCGAGTTTGAAAAGTCGGTGCTTAAAGAATTGTCGCTTAAAAAGGAAGTCGGACTTAAATTAAAGAATAACGGCGAACAAAAACTAATCGAAAAACTCTCGTCGCTCGTCGATGACCTTTGCGTATCTACCGATAAACTCGAAAAGGACGTAGAAAAGGCGTCCACCATTACAGGAAGCGAAAAAAGTGCCGTATTCCATAAAAACACGGTTTGCAAAGATATGGAAAAAGTAAGGACTATATCCGACGAACTCGAAAAAATCGTCGGCAAAAACTACTGGCCGTTCCCTGCGTATATAGAACTTCTTAACAGCGTAAAATATTGATTTTTAGGGGTTAATTATGAGACTTATAAATTCGATAAAAATAGCGATAACGAATTCGTCTCTCGCATTTAAGAGTATTTTGTATAAAGCGGTAGTCTTTTTGATTTTCTCGAAGTCGGAGG
>JAZRYO010000028.1:0-4398 GCA_045600785.1 Christensenellaceae bacterium
GACTTGGATTTGCTGTAATAAAAGGCTCAACTATTTGTTGAAGTTCCGCAGAATTTCTATGCGTAGAAGTTATGTAGTTTAGCTTTGCGCCTGTAAAAATCTTTTCAAACTCTAAAAACACGTTGATATCACACCCCGCAAAACGATAAATTGCCTGCCAATCATCGCCAACGGCAAAAAGTTTAGCATTTCCGTGTTCAATAAGTTTTTGCAAGAATTTTGTTCTGCTTTGCGATATATCTTGAAATTCGTCGACAATAATATATTTATACTTAAAATTAGGGGTAGAATCAAGTAAATCTATTGACTGCAAAATCATATCGTCAAAATCTATCTTGTCCGCCTCTCTTAAATTTTGCATATAGTAATTATACACGTCTTTGCATATATCTAAAAATAAACGTGCACGACTTGTATCATATAGAGAATCATTTAATTGTGATTTTAATTCATCAAAGCCCGTGTCATCTTTAATTTGTGCTTTATACAAAGAAATAAACGTCATTATCAAATTAAAAAATGAACTAAAATCTCTACCCGTATAAACGTTATGCAAAGCATTAAAAACTTCGGTTTGAGATAAAGGCTTAAATTCTACACCATTTTCCAACAAACGAGATTTAAGGTTGTCGAAAATAACGCCTTCATTAAATTCGTAAGAATAAGTTTCTATACATTTGGTTTGATTTTCACTATGTATTTGACGTTTCCAACGCATTGAACGGACATATTCATCGCTTGCTTCTTTATCATATTGAGGAGCGGTTCCGTTTCTGTCTATGCCATAGTGTTCTATATAAATACCATAATCGGGCAAGTAGAAATCGGGGGTATATTGACGCTTATCAAGTGTACTTGTTTCAATTTCATACGGCTTTTCATATTCGTAATTTATCCCATTTGTAAAAAGGTAATTTGCTATTACGAGTTCTTCATTGCTTTTAACAAATTCATTTTTAAGCGTTTCGTGCTTATCTTTATTTGCGGATAATTTCCCCAACCGGTCTTTTAAAGTTCTAAAATCAAGAGTTTTTAATTCCTTGAAAATTTCACCATCATTTTTGTACTTTTTCTTATAATTCGGTGCAGCGTAGAAATATAATGCGATATATTGAAAAATCTCATTTGCTATTTTATGATTTTTTACCAATTCTTCCTCGAAGAATTGTGTAATATAAGCCTTTAATTGTTCTTCTATTGCTTTTTTCTTGCCGCTTGATTCAGTTAAAATTTTAAGACCTAAAGCGTGGAAAGTTTCTACTGTTAATCCATTTGCAACAGAATTTATTTTGTTTTCTAAATCGTCAGCAGAGGCTCTCGAATAAGATAATAACAATATTTCATCTTTTTTCGCCAACCCCGTTTCCAATAAATACTTAACCTTTCCGCAAATTGTCAACGTTTTTCCCGAACCTGCGCCTGCGATTGTTAAGTTGGATTTAGAATTACAAAGTACCGCACGCCGTTGTTCTACATCAAGGCTTTTTCCATTTATGTTATCAAAAATTATATCATCTAAATGTCTTGCGATAAATTTTTCATTATGTTTTTCTATGGTGTCAGCATTAACAATAGGAATTTGATAATATTTACGAGAGTAAGTATTATATTTTTCTATTCCTTTCAAAGCATTTCTTAACGCATTAGATATGTTTTCAGTATCAATATAGACGTCAGGTAGATTTTCAATTTCGTTAACAATAGAAAGAATTAATTTTTTTTGTTCTTTGATTAAATCATAATCGTTGACGATTTCTTCAATTTTTTGCTTGTATGTATCATATTCTTTTTTATGCTGAAAGGAATTGGGCACTACGTATGCGTAAACCTTTTTAATCGTAGAATTAATTTCTTCAATCTTTTCTCTACTACAATCTAAAATATTATCCAAAATATCTACAATAGGATATGTTTGCAAAAGTGTGTTATAAGCAAATGTTAATGACTGTATTTCCTTGTTGTGTTTTTCAATTTTTTTTATGCAAACATTATATCTTGAAACAATATCTGTATATAGTTCTTTTTTTGAAAGAGAGCGAATAAGTTTTGTAATTTTATCTTCGCTATTATCAATACATTGAAATAAAGTCAACGCTGTTTCAACTTTTTCAACATACAATAATATTTTCTTTGCGTTATTTTTTAAAAATAAATTTTTTATAAAAGCAAACATAAAATTACTTATCTCTCCTTTTGTAATACTTAATTTATTATATCATATATTTGTGAAATTTCAAGTTGGATATATAGGTGTAAAGCAATAAAAATGAACCAAAATTTGCTTTTTAATTTTACGGCAATTTATAGGTAAAAAAGTAAAAGTGCAACCGTGGCGTGTGCTTGTCTTGATACAAGTGATAGGAATACTAAAGAAAGTAAAATTCCTGTCAAACAAAATAGTGCGCAGTTTTTTGTTGAATCAAAAAACTGCGCACTATTTTATATTAAATTAAATGTTTTAGTATTTAGAAAAACATTTTTTGGATGTTTTATGTTCTTTATGGTTCTTAAGATGATATTAAGAAGCGTTTTTTGTTTAGATTACAGTTCTATATCTTCGCTCGATTTTAAGTTGAGAAGAATAGTTCTTTCAACCTTTAAGCCAAGGGCTTTTTCGACTGCCTTTTTGTAAATTTCGAGTTGACCACGATAGGTCTTTTTAAGTTCGTCGCCTGATTTTGACGAATATTTATAATCGACGATAACCGCCGAATTATCTTTAACAGCCAAAAAGTCGATTATGCCTTGTACCAAAATTTCGTCCCCTTTTCCACCTTTCAAAACGTCGCAAGGAAGATAAACGATAAACGGTTGTTCACGGTAAATTTTGTAGCCTGTAAACTCCTTCCAGAAATCGAGATTTATTATCTTTTCTAAAAGTTCGACAAAGAGTTTGTCTTTTGTTTCATCGTCGAATTTTCCGTCTAACGCAAGTCGTTGAAGTTCTGACTTTGCGTCCAAACTCGATAAGTTTCTATACTGCATAAATGTATGATACGCTGTACCCGTTTCTTTTACGTCGTCTAAAAAAGTCGTGTTAAACGAACTATTCGTTGACGTTTTTATATCGTGTTCACTTTCGTTTAAGGTCGTCGCCGAATTTTTTACGGGCATTGTCGTCGATAAAATATAAGGGTATTCGAAAGACAAATTATCTAAAATTCTCTTTGCAAGGTCGCTGTTTTCGTCGCCGACGAAAATTTGGCGTGCGGAAAATTCCGAGTCTTTACTTTTTCCGACGACGGCGTTTAGGTCGTCCATCGTCAAGACTTCGCAAGTCATATCGTCCGCCGATATAAAATCTATAAACCGATTTGCAAGAGATGGGGGAAGTTCGTCTTTTCTCGACTTCGGGGGTTTGGTTGAAAGCAAATACAAATTGTTTTTTGCTCTCGTCATTGCGACGTAGAAAATACGCATTTCTTCTTCCCTGTTATACTCTGAAATTTTCTCTTTTAGAAAAAGCCTTTTAACGTTTTCGTATTTTACAGTTTCGGTTTCGTCGTATGATAAGCACGCCAAACCGAAGTTTCTCGTCTTAAAGACGGGCGACGAAAAGTCTTTACTGCTAAACGGCGAGTCCAAATACGCCAAAATGACGATAGGGTACTCTAAACCCTTGGACCTGTGCATAGAAAGGACTTTAAGCGCATCGTCCCCACCCGTTTCCGACGAAGTGAAAGATTCGGGTGAGACTTCGATTTTTTTCAAAAACTCGACGACGGACAGTTCGCCGTTTTCGGTTTTCGTTTCAGAAATAAATCTCGACACTCTGTCTATTCGTCTTGCGCCGAGTGGCAGTTTTGCAAGGTCCAAATCTAAAGACGTGTCTTTAATAATTTTAAGTAGCAGTTCGCCCGCACCCTTAAATTCGGATAAAAGTCTTATCTCGTCGAAATATTTTCTATACGCCGACACTTTTTCTTTAAGCGAGTTATCGTCGCCGTTTTCTATGTAGTAATCGATACGCTTAAATAAAGTCGGGTGGTCGTCGCCTTCTATTTTTACGTTTCCTATTTTTATAAGTTCGTCGTCGGTAAGTTTGCCGACGCTTTTTAAGGTCGAACAAACGGGTGCGTCGTCGATATTAAATGCGACGGCTTTTAATACGTCGGTCAAAAGAATAATTTCGGGGTAGTCTAATATACTCGTTTCAAGGTCGGACGAAACGTTAATTCCGTAGCGTATAAGCGCTTTAACGAAGTCTTTTGCCTTTTCCGTTCTCTCTCTTATAAGAACGGCAAAGTCGCCTAAATTGACCTTTCTGAAAGTTTTCAATTCGACGTCGTAAATCTCACGGCTTAAATTATCGTCGATTATTTTCAAAACTGCGAGTGCTACCGAGTTTGAATCGTCTTCTTCGGGTTGAATATTAAAGTCTTGTTCGATATCGTAAAC
>JAZRYO010000029.1:0-5512 GCA_045600785.1 Christensenellaceae bacterium
ATATTGTTTTTTTTGAGTTCTTCTCCGAAATCTCTCCACGGCGCAAAACACCTGTCGCAAATGGCACCGTCAACCGAGTTTATGACTTCGGACACTATTCGGATACTTAAATTACTCATTGCGACTTCGTAAACGTCGGGAAAACAAATACAGTAATTAAACTCGGAAAGTTCGAGTTTTCTTTCTCCGAATTCTCCGCCGACGTATCTCGACGGCTTTTCAACTTTTTTCAATATTTCGGAAATATTTTTCATACTCTATTATTTTAACATAATTAACCCGTTTTTGCAATACCAAAATTTTTAAAAAAGAAAAATCTTGACAAGGCGGTTTTCATATGTTATCCTTACTTTGCAAATGGGAAAAGGAGATGTAAAATTATGGCAAAAAATAAAAAATCGTTCGTTGGACATAACTTAAAACTTTTCGTGTTTAATATGATTATCACCGCACTTTGTATCTTTGCGGTAGCGGGATATTTTATTAAACCCTATTTTTTAAGTTTTCGTTTGACGGTAAATACGTCCGAAGAACTTATGGATAAAATAGTAAAAGACGAAGATAACGGCGAAGAAGCGCCGTCCGACGACGAACAACAACTGATAAGCGACGTGCTTTCGGAACTCGGAAAAGACCAAATAGACATAACGGTATCTATGGATATACCCTTTAATTTACTCGTAAGGTCGGTATTTTCGGATACTTCCGACGAGATAACGGCTTTGGCAAAATCTATAACCGACGACTTTTTGGACGGTATGAGTGATACGATTGAAAAGGTGACGAGAACCGTAGCCAAATTAAGCACGAAAAAGGCAATTTTCGACGAAGCCAAAAAGACGATAGAAAATGCAGGAAATACCGTCGGCGAAGAAATAGGCTCGCTTGAAGAATACGGAATAACCGAAGAATTCGTCGATGAAAAAATCGACCAACTTTTCGACGCATTGTACGCCGACGACGCAACGGTCGATTCGGTAGCCGAAAAGGCAAGCGAGATTGTCGGCGAGTCTATGAAGATTTTATACGACGGCAATTTTATATCCGAAGAAGACAAAAACGTTATGTTCGATAGCCAAGGAAACGTCAAAGAAGAATATTTAGAGGACTTGAAAGAAGACCTTAAAGATATAGTTAAAAACTTGTCTCCCGACGGCGAAAATATCAATATAAACGACGTAATGGCGGACTTTTTACTAAAAGCTATGGACGACGAGTCGCAAGATAACACCGTTTTGGTTAAGGCGGAAAGACTGCTCGGCGAAGACGTAAACGAACAAAGTCCTACGGATAAATTAAAAGCGAAATTACACGAGAAAATCGAAACGGGTATCGAGAAAAACGGCGAAACGGTTAAACTCGTTGCAACAATTTTCGGTCTTTTGCTTTTATTAAACTTATGCGTATGGGCGTGGATAGTTCTAAAAATATTATTGAGACTTCTTTTCGGTGCCAAGAACTTGGGCGTTAAAATTTGGCCTGCGATTATATTCGGCGCAACGCCGTATATTCTCTTTTGCGGACTTCCGACTCTCGCCATTGCTTCCTTAAACAAATTGCCTTTCGACCTTGGAGAAGAAGCCTTAAAAGTAATAGACCTTATAAGGTCGAGTTTCTCTCTTGACGTAAGTTCAAACGGCTTATTTACTTTCATTGCATTTATATGTTTGGCGGTAATATCTTTCCCGTACGCTCATATAAGACGCAAATTGAAAAGAGAGTTAAAACGGGCGAAAAACGAATAAAAATAAAAGGTTTGCGAGAAAATCTCGCAAACCTTTTTTAATATACCAAATACAAAACTCTATACCGCTTATCGTTTACGATTTTTGAAATAGATTTTTGTACCTTTTGTTTGGTGTCCGACGGCATAGCGTCGCAAAGTTCTAATATTCCGCCGTTCACGACGTCGCCTAAATTTCTACCGAATACGCTTGCGTTTTCGATATTTTCTCCGCTATCGCTTTGCAAAAACTTAACGAAGTCGTCGCATTGCTGTTTAGTTCCGGATATCGGACTTATCGACGATTTAACGCCCACTTTTATAATATGTAAACTTTCGGTTTCGGCGTTTATTTTAACGGCGTATCTTCCGCCTTGGCGGACGACTTCTGGCGAAGAAATTACCGTATCTTTATCGCACGGCATAACTACTCCGTACCCCGTTTCTTCGGCAGACGATAACGCTCCCTTTACTCTATCGTATCTCCACTTCGTATCCGACATTTTTTTCATAAAGGACATAAGCGTATTTTCGTCGCTGATATTTTCCCCTACCGTTTCGCTTAAAACTTCGTAAAAAAGTCCGCTATCGGCTGTAAGTTTCAACGTTGCCCTTCCACTACCTGCGTCAACGGTTATTCCGCTCGGTATAATCTTATCGACGGACAAAAGCGACTCTTCTATTTTATTGCAGTCTTTCATTTTGGTAAGCGTTTTCGAAACGTTTGACACGGCGGAAAAAATATCGCCGACGACCTTCGTCCCCGTATCCATAACGGATAGCCATTTGGGAAGACAAACGTCAATTCTTTTAATCGGAAATTCGCCCAAAATTTGTTCGAAAAGTTCTTTGAACTTTTCTTCGCCGTCTTCTAAAAGATTTGCGTTAACGACCGCAACGCCGTACTTTTCTCTTAAACTTAAATTGAGTTCTCTGTTTAATTCCGAGTTCGGTTCTTTGACGTTCAGAACTATTACGAAAGGCTTTCCTATCTCTTTCAATCTAAACACCGCCTTTTCTTCGGCAGGAACGTAATTTTCTCTCGGAATATCGGTAAACGAACCGTCGGTCGTTATAACAACGCCTACGGTCGAGTGGTCGGATATAACCTTTTCCGTGCCTATCTCCGCCGCTTCGGAAAACGGAATAGGTCCGTCGTTCCACGGCGTTTTTACCATTCTCTTTTCACCGTTTTCTTCAACGCCGAAAGCACCTTCGACGGTAAACCCTACGCAGTCGATAAGTCGCATTTTACAAGTAGTACCCTTTATAGATACTTTGACCGCTTCGCTCGGCATAAATTTAGGCTCGGTAGTCGTTATCGTCTTACCGTCGCCCGATAACGGCAATTCGTCTTGCGCTATTTGTTTCTTGTTTTTGCCGACGATATTCGGCATAATCATAAGTTCTGCAAATCTCTTTACGAAAGTCGATTTACCGGTGCGGACAGGTCCTACTACTCCGAGATATATATTCCCGTCGGTCCGTTTCGCAACGTCTTCGTATATATCGTATTTTTCCATAAAATAAAATCCCTCCCGAATATCTTCGACGATATATTCTATGGAGAGATTTTTATTTTTATGCTAAAAATTTTGACAAAATTTATTTTATAACGCTATTAAATATTCTTCAACGTTTTGATAAATTATTGTGTTTCGCAATTTTTGTCAATAATAAAATTTGCGAAATATAGATAAATTGTCAAAACCCTTATTGAAAACCGTTTTTAATTGATACGCATAGCCATTATGGTTATATCGTCAAACTGTTCGGCATTGCCTACGAACTTGTCTATATCTTCCTTTAACATATTCAAGTGTTCGCCAACCGACTTATCAAGCCCTTGTTCAAGACAATCTAACAACCTATCGTTGCCGTATAACATTTTCTCTTCGTTTGTCGCTTCGGTAACACCGTCGGTATAGAAGAACATTTCGTCGCCGGAATTAAGTTTTATTTCTTCTTCAACGTATTTGAACCCTTCCATACCGGCAAGCACGAATCCCCTACGTTGTGCAATAAAATGCGGGATTTCACCTTTTCTTAAAATGACGGGGGGATTATGCCCTGCGTTGACGAATTTCAAAACGCCCGTTTCGGTATCGTAAACCCCTGCCCAACAAGTGACGAATAAGCCTGCGTCGTTGTTTTCGCAAAGTTGCTTGTTTGCGTTCATTAACGCTTGTTGTGGCGAAATACCGAGTTGCAGTTGGTTTTTAAGAACGGTTTTGGAAATCGTCATAAATAGCGCCGCACCTACGCCCTTTCCCGAAACGTCGGCAATTACTACGCCGACGTGCGTTTTATCTATTACAAAATAATCGTAAAAATCTCCACCGACTTCCTTTGCAGGATGATATACGGCTTGAAGTTCTATGTTTTCGTGGTCGGGAAAAGCAGGAAACAAACACGGCAACATACTCGTTTGTATAGTAGT
Organism: Christensenellaceae bacterium; assembly: GCA_045600785.1. Classification (GTDB taxonomy): domain Bacteria; phylum Bacillota; class Clostridia; order Christensenellales; family Borkfalkiaceae; genus UBA10281. The sequence goes on from JAZRYO010000029.1 coordinate 4,164, forward strand.
GGCAAGGTCGAGTTCGGCTTCTATTCTCGTAGATTTTTTCGTGGCTTCCGATTGATTTTCTATCATAGTTTTACCACGGCTTGCAACGTAACTGCAACTTGAAAACAAAGTGATAAATACCAAACAACGTGGAAGAAAATCGTTTAAGAATAAACTCTTTACGTATTCCGACCTAATTAAAATACCGCTACTTAAAAGCGTATCTCTTATGTTTTCCCCTTCGGCAACGATAAGTTCACCGTTAAGAGTTTTAACGGCGTTTAAGTTGATTATCCCTATGTATCCGTTAATAAGGCACGCAATCGTAAAAACGATTACGCTCATTATCGTGACTTCTCTCGTATATTTTTGGTCAAAATATCTCGTGCTGACTACTATAGGGAATACCATTACTAACGTTACGTTATGCCCTAAAACCGCCGCAAGCGTTCCGCATATCAAAATCAAGTCTATCATAAGCGGTAATTTCAACCACTTTTTCGTTCCTACGTACACGGTGTTCAAAACCGTTATGGGTATTTCGATTACACCTGCGATTAAAACCGCCCATCTCATCAAAATCTTATCGGCAGTAAACACCCCGACTTCGTTAAGGATAAGACAAAGTATCATTACGGTAAAGACTATCATCATAGTCGTTCCAACCATAACGTTTGCCGTTATCTCGTTTGCCCTCCAACAATCTCCTACGTTAAGAGCCTTTTGCACGGCTTCCTTCATTCTTTCTCTTGCACTTTTTTTTATCGGCATAATATTTCTCCTTTTATTTTTCTTTGAAATTTGTAAAATATAAAATTAAATCACTCATCGACAATGGTAATACGTCCTTGACCGTACGGGTTAGCGTAATCGTCGCCCACTTCGCCCCCAAGACCTTCGACGATGTAATTTATAAGCACTTGACTGTCTATCATTACTTTATCCAAAATAAAATTATTGTCGGCAAACATCGTGTATCCGTCGCCCATACTTTGTAGTTCGTAATCGTGGCAAGCAAGGGTATAAATCTTTGCCGTGTCCAAAGGCTCGTCGCCTATCATAACGTCCTTTATTCTCCGTTCGCCTTCTTCTATATATAAGAACATTCCTTCGGCATTTGTAATTACACCGGACTTTACTCTCACGTCAACGGTAAAACTCATACCGGAAACTTGCAAAAACCCACCGAACTCATCCGAAAGTTTAGAAACGGATAATTCAAGGGCGTCCAAAAGTTCTTGACCGCTAATCTCGACTACACACATTTCGTTTCCGAAAGGGTGTACGTCAATAATTTGACCGTAAGTAATATCGCCTGCGGAAATTTCTTCACGGATAGCACCGCCGTTGACGATAGCGACGTCGGCACC
>JAZRYO010000030.1:0-3102 GCA_045600785.1 Christensenellaceae bacterium
TTTTTGGTACTCAATCAAAAATACGGTTGTACTTTGGAACTCGGCGGGGACGACCAATGGTCGAATATGCTTGCCGGCGTCGATTTAATAAGAAGAAAAGAACAAAAGGACGCATACTGTTTAACTTGCACCCTTCTTCTAAACAGCGAAGGCAAAAAGATGGGAAAAACTCAAAAAGGTGCATTGTGGCTTGACGAGAACAAGTGTTCGGTTTACGACTTTTATCAATATTTCAGAAACGTTGAAGACGTCAAGGTTGCCGAGTGTATGAGACTTTTGACCTTTATGGATTTAGACGAAATCAACGAACTCACAAAGTATCAAGACGAGAGAATGAACGACGCAAAAGAACGCCTTGCATACGAAGTTACCAAACTTGTTCACGGCGAAGAAAAAGCCGAAGAAGCGAGAAAGCAGGCAAAGGCAGCGTTTTCGGGAAACGTCGAAGATATGCCGACTTATGAATGCGTCGGACAAGACGGCGTTTTGGATATAATGGTATCTTGCGGAATTTGTAAATCGAAGGGTGAAGCGAGAAGACTAATCGAAGGCGGTGGCGTTTCGATAGGCGATAAAAAACTTACGCTTGACGATTTGGTTTTATCCGACGAAATAAAAGGCAAGGGCAGTTTTGTTTTGCATAAAGGCAAAAAAGTTCATATAAACGTAATAGTTAAATAATATTTCGGCGGTTGCGGTGCAACCGCCGTTTTTATTGAAAACCGTTCTATACGGCGACTAATTTTGAAAAAAGGACTTGAAAAACTTTCCACCTTGAATTTATCGAAAAAGTATTTACAAAAGCGGTTTTCGTATGTTAACATTTATTCGCCGGCAAAGGAGATTATTATGGAAAAATCGTTTGGACAATTTTTAAGTGCAAAAAGAAAAGAAAAAAAATTAACGCAAAAACAATTAGCCGAAATGCTATACGTTTCGGAGTCTGCGGTTAGCAAGTGGGAAAAGGACGTCGCTCACCCCGACATATCTTTACTTCCCAAACTCGCCGAAATTTTGAATGTTTCCGAACACGAACTCATAACTTCGAGTATCGACGAAGAAAGTCGTCAAATGAAGGTTAAAGCAAAAAAGTGGACTAACCTTTCGTCCTTTTGGAATTTGTTTTTTCTCATATCGTACGGGATTACGATACTCACTTGTTTTATAGTAAATTTAGCGGTCAATAAAACTTTAAGTTGGTTTTTCACGGTTTTATTCTCGCTTGTTTTAGGTGCGTCGTTCACGACCTTCCCGAGATATATAAAAAGGTATAGGTTGATTTTTATACCGTTTTTAGAACTTATATCGCTTATCGTTTTACTATTAGTTTGCAACGTACAAACGGGTGGAAGTTGGTTTTTACTTGCGACCGTTCCTATTGTCGTCGGATACCTGTTCGTGTTTTTCCCGATAACAGTATGCGTTTACGGTAAAGGAATAATAAAAAAACACGTCGGTATAATTTCCGTCGTGTTAGATTTACTTTTGACTCTTTTAATGTGCTACGTAATTAGCGTGGTTTTAGGGCAAGAGTGGTTTATGCCTATCGCCCTTCCGTTAACTTTGGTCGGGTTTATTCTGCCGATATGTATAACTTTTATTATAAGGTACTTAAAACTTTACAACCGACCTTTTAAGACGGGAATAATACTCGCCGTATCTTGTATCTATACGCTTTCGGTGGGGTTTATAATAAATAGCATTTTAGGTGCGACCGAAAACGATAACTGGAATCCCTTTTTAGCGAACTTTTCGGTTTGGACGGGAACGCAAATAAGTTATAACGTCCAAATGATAATATGTTTAAGCCTTGCCGTCTTATCGGTACTTTTTATTGTTATAGGGCTTATAAAAAAGGACGAAGATTAAAGCCGTTAAGACTTTATTCGTCCGGATTCTTTGAGTTCGTTCAAAAATTCTTCGGGGTGTTTTTCACTCCATTTTTGATGATATTCTTCGGCGTCGTAGAAGGCGATAAATTCTTCGACGTCGATATATATTTTTTTGTCCGACGACTTTTGTTTGTCGGCTAAAAACTCGGTAGCGAAATCACGTTCGTTGTCGGTGCAATAATAAATCGCAAGGGTGTAAGAATGCCCTTTATCGATATATTGCCCGTCTTTATCGTAAGGGTCAACGTTTTGAAAATAAATTTCAAGCAACGATTTATAGTCGATAACGTTCTCGTCGTAAACGATTTTTATCGTTTCTCTGTGTCCTGTTTTTTGGTGCTTAACGTCATCGTAAGAAGGGTTTATTTCCTTTCCGCCCGAATAACCGGACACGACGTTTAGAACGCCGTTTACCGTCGAAAAGACACTCGATATACACCAAAAGCAACCGCCTGCAAAATAAGCGTTTTTCATTGTAAATTCTCCTTGATTATTCGTTCTCGTAAATTTGCATCGCTTGTTTCGATGCGGAGTAAACGTCGGCTTTAAGTCGTTCGGGGGAGATGACTTTAACTTGTCCGCCGAAACTCAATATTTTGGAAATTAAAAATCTGTCGTAAGGCAAGGACGATGAGAAGTAAGTCTTATCGTCCTGTTTTTTATAGACGGCGTTAACTCCCAGCCACTCTTCGACTTCGGCAAGTGCGGGCTTTTGCACTTCGAGTTCGAAAAATTCGAACGGAAAGTCTTTAAGCCAGTCCGAAAAAAGCGACGACGAAATTTTTGCGTCCGAATATTTTTCGAATTTTTCGTCGGTCAAGTTAAGATATAATATTCTCGACACCTTGAAAAGACGGAAGTCTTGACGCAATCTGCAATAAGCGTAAACGTACCAAAGTCCTTGTTTTAAGATGATTTTAATGGGTTCTACGTCCCTTTGGAGTTCTTCGCCCGACTTGTTAAGGTATTTGATGCGAACGACGACCGAATTTTCGATAGCCTTGTTTATAAGTGAAATGATTTCCTTTAATGCGTCGTTGCCGTCCCAAGACGTAGCGTCGATAACGAAGTTGCCGACGTCGAGATTTTCGGGACGGGCATTTCTTTTAAGCGACGAGAATTTTTCTATCGCCGTAGTGAGTTCTTTTGAATTTATTTGACTGTTATACGAATTTAAGCAAGATAAAACGGCGTTAAATTCGTCGTGGTG
>JAZRYO010000031.1:0-2493 GCA_045600785.1 Christensenellaceae bacterium
ACCATTTTAACCCAGTCAGCTATCGGCATTTCACTATCGTTCGAACAAAATCTCGGCGTCGGAACTAACACGTCGACAAGTCCTTCTTTAACCCACGTTCTTGCGTCAAAGCCAAATATCCTGTTTTGCTCGATATCTCTCGTTAATCTTATCATAAGTTTAATCTTATGACCTACAAATTTTTCACGCTCTATTAAATACGATTTAACAGTCCGAATAAACTCGTTCATTATGTTAACGTAATATTCGGTCGGTTTTTCCCAGTATTGAAAACACATTATCTCACGCTGAAAATCCAACTCGAAACCGTACGCATCGTATCTGTCGATTTGCTCTTTAATATACGCAAGCATTTTTTCTCTGACTTGTTTATCTTCGTAATTATACACACGGTCAAAATATGAATTAGTGTTTCCGTAAACCTTTTGTTCTTTTTTGGATAAACTGTAAAATTCATCACCCCTTAAAAAACACGTCTTTTCATCTCGTAAATAATGACAGTCGTTCATTCTTATGGAAATCCACGGATTTATTCCCTTTTTCTTCGATTCTTCGAGTAAAACTCCGATAGGATCAAAGTCGCAATTTTTGAAATACTCGTAATATGGAATAATTCTCGGGTGATTAGAATAATCAACAGGAATACCACCTTCTTCCTTCAACGAAAGTTTATCCCCGAACCACGTCCATTTATCACTTGGAACGATAGACCTTTGACTAAATATACAAAAAACGATATCACTTACGTTATGTCCGACGTAAAAATCAAAGTAATCGATTATTTGTTGTCTTGCATTTTTAACCGTCTTACCATTGCCTTCGTATATATACCATAAAAAATCCGAGTCAACGTTGACGACCGTCCCATATTTTTTCATATTCTTTCTCCATTACTTATTACGCTAATGATTATAGCAAATAACATTATATTTTTCAATAGAAAAAATTACCAGATTATATGCAAAAAATTTCGACGTTTTACCGTTTTTGGAATATTTACGCATTTTTATTGTAAAAAATTTAGATTGACTGTTGACAAATTATTAAAAAATAGTATAAAATCAAGATAGGAGAAAAAAATTTATGTCATATTTTTACGACGCCGTCTTGGCTGAAAATCAAGATTTTTCAAACACAAACGGAATGCGCATCGTAACTTGCGGATACGATTACGTTCAATTTATACCGCAACACCATATGCGTACAAGACACGACTATTATTTGGTTTATATAGCCTATGGAAACGCCAGATATATCAGAAACGGTAAAACCTACGACGTAAAAGAAGGCGAAATGTTTATGTATGAACCCAACGAAAAACAAGACCTATATTATAGTACCGACCATCAAAAAACGGTAATTTATTTCGTTCACTTTATAGGAGATTTTGCAAAAGAACTCGTTAATAAAATACATATTTCGGGTGGTTATATCAAACCGCATAACCCAAATCAAATTTTGAATTTTTATATCAAAATCGTCAACGAATACATTACGAAACAAAAAAACTATGAAGAAAACGCACTCGGAACTTTGATTGAAATGCTATCGCTTTTATCTCGAGATATATACTCTGAAAGTACCGACTCTTTTTCCAACGTTCTACTATATATCCACCAAAACAACGACACGACGATTGACGAGTGGGCAACCGCTTGCGGTTATTCGACTTCGCATTTTATAACGATTTTCAAGCAAAGGTTTAACAAAACGCCTTTACAATATAAAAACGAACTTATTCTAAATACTGCGAAAAAATATTTAAGCACGACGAATTTTACCATAACGGAAATAGCGCAACTCACGGGTTTTACAAATAACTTACTTTATTTTAACAAGTTTTTCAAATCTCATACGGGGCTTACCCCTACCGAATTCAGAAAACAAAGCGTATCTTTAGAACACATAACGGCAAGAGAATAAAATCACAAAAAAAAAGCGGTTTATACCGCTTTTTTATTTTCTCAAACTTTTTAATTCGTCGTATCTTAAGGATAATTTTTTCGCCGACTTATAGAGTTCTTTTACCCCTTCAAATGCGTTCTCTTCGTTATAACTATTCATAAAAGTATCCGCTTCCAAAGTTAAGTCGCCTTTATAATTTATATCGATTAAAGCATTTAATATGCTATCAAAATCGATTTTTTCGGAATAAGGTATTTTATGTAAATCAAAGTGCAAGTCGTTATCGTGTAAATGAATTGCTTGTACTTTATCTTTAAGCGTCAAAATCATTTGTTTGGCACTCGTATTAAGCCCGAAAAGTTCGGCGTGTCCAACGTCCACGCAAGCAACGAAATTCTCATCGTCGATAATATTTAGGTGCCTCAAAAAATCTTCCGAAGACGAGCAAGCGGCAGGAAGCAAATGGTCGCAACCTTCTTCAAAGTTAAACATATTTTCGGTCGCAATTTTAATACCGCACGACTTTGCAAACGGAAGTAGTTTTGAAAACATTTCGGCGTTTTCTTCAGCCGACGCATAGTTATTCGG
>JAZRYO010000032.1:0-5728 GCA_045600785.1 Christensenellaceae bacterium
AGGTCTAATCTCCCTTCTCTCGCCTTTAATCTTCTACACTTCGAAACGATATCGGTAACCGTAGTCATCGACGTATCGTCGACGAATATTTTGGAAGTTGCCAAAAGTTTTTGGGCTTCCCAAAGCGACTTCCAATCTTCGTCTTCGAGTTTACCTTTCAATGCGTTTTGGTTGGATACGTTAGACACCGAACAAAGCATTCTTTGTGCAAGTTCTTCCTTGGTCATTTCGAGTGCGAAAACCGCACATACGGCGTTTTCTTTAATCGCTACGTTTTCAACTATGTTCATTGCAAGCGTAGTTTTACCTATTGAAGGACGTGCCGCCAAAATAATCAAATTGCCCCTGTGAAAACCGTGCGTAAGTTCGTCCATACCCGTAAAACCGGTCTTTAAGCCTTGCATATAGTTCTTGTCTTTTTGTATGTTTTCGAACTTGCCCAAAATCTCGTTGAACGAACCGTTAATGTTCGTAAGCGAAGAACTGTCCATCGATTCGGATATATCGAAAATTTCCTTTTCGGCATACATAAGCGATTGACGTTCGTCGATAGAATTTTTGGCGTCGTTTGTGATATTCGTCGCACTTCTTATAAGTCTACGCAAAGTGCTGTCTCTTTTAACTATATCGAAATAATACCTATAGTTTGATGCAGACGGCGTAGTCGAAGAAAGCGTCGTTATATACTCTATTCCGCCGACTTTTTGTAGCGTGCCTTTTTTATCCAAAACGTCGGATAAGGTCACTACGTCTATCGGCTTATTTTGAATAGACAATTCTTTCATACCGTCTAAAACGAGTTTGTGAGATTCGACGTAAAAATCTTCTTCCTTTAAGGGAGAAAGTATTTCCGCTTGAAGTTCAAGGTCAATAAGTATCGAACCCAAAACCGACTGTTCGGCTTCCAAACTGTACGGCATGACGTTGGTAGGTTGAGCCATAATTAACTCCTAATCGTAAAAATTATAAACTTTCAAATTCTTTTAAGGTGTCTTCAAAAGACTTCATTGCAGTCTTAAATGCGTCTTCTTTGGTTAAATCGACGCCTGCGAGTTTCAAAAGTTCTACGGGGCTATCCGAACCGCCCGACGATAAGAACTTAAAGTAATCTTTAACTGCGCTTTCGCCTTCTTTATATATCCTTTCGGCAATAGAGATTGCACTAATTATACCCGTCGAATATTTGTAAACGTAGAACGCCGTATAGAAATGGGGAATTCTCGCCCATTCGTATGCTATTTCGTCGTCGGATATTATATCCTTTCCATAATATTTCTTGTTGAGTTCGAGATATTTCTCGCAAAGCCAGTCTTTAGTTAAAGGTTGACCGCTTTCGGCAGCACTATGCGCAATGTATTCGAATTCCGCAAACATTGTTTGACGGAAAAGCGTTCCCCTTATCATATCCATATAGTACGAACAAAGATACTTTTTAAGTTTCTTATCGGTAGAATTTTTCAAAAGATACTTTAAGAGTAATACTTCGTTTACAGTACTTGCAACTTCCGCAACGAAAATTCTATAACTCGATTTCGCTTGCGGTTGAGTAGCGTCGGACTTATAAGAGTGCATCGAGTGTCCGAGTTCGTGTGCGATTGTAAATACTTCACTCGTCGTAGGTTGATAGTTTAATAAAACGTAGGGGTGAGAAATCGAATATACTCCGCAAGAGTACGCACCGCTTCTCTTTCCTTCGGTTTCTTCAACGTCCATCCACCTTTCGTCGTGCGCACGTTGTAAAAGTTTACCGTAATCTTCGCCAAGCGGGGCAAGTCCTTTCTTGACGAGTTGGAAGGCTTCTTCGAAGTCCAACTTTAAGTCGGCGTTATCGACAAGCGGAGTGTAGATATCGTACATATGCAATTCGTCGTAGCCGAGTATATCCTTTCTGTCTTTAACGTAGCGGTGTAAAAGGGGATGTCCGTCGTTTACGCATTTTAATAAATTCTCGTAAACTACCGACGGAACGTCTTCTCTTTCAAGTGCGCTATCCAAACAACTCTTGTATTTTCTCGCCCTTGCCATAAATACGTCGGTATTGACATTTCCTATGTAGGTGGCGGATATACTGTGAATTAAAGATATATACGCCTTATAATATTCTTTGAACGCCTTTTCTCTAACCGCTCTGTCGGGCGATTGCAAAAGCATTCCGTAAACGCCGTGAGTCACTTTAACCTTTTCGCCGTTAACGTCTATTTCGGGGAAAGGAAGGTCGGCGTTGTCTATCATAGAGAATATGTCGTGAAATCCGCCGAACACTTGTCCGCCGAGTGCCAAAACGCCTTCGGTTTCCTTTGATAAAACGTGTGGCTTATTTCTTAATAATCCTTTAAGCATATAGTCGTAATCGGAAAACTCGGGGCTTGCGATAACGCCTTGCAAATATTCTTCGGGAAGTGCGGTAAGTTCGGGCGTCATAAACGCAGACGACGCCGAATATGCGATTATTACGTTATCTACCCTCGAATTTAATGCGACCGCTTCACTGTCTCTCGTATCCAAATCTCTTTTAAGCATTGCGTAAACGCTTAACTTTTCAAGGTCGTATTCGACTTTGTCCATTTCTTTTAAGCATTCGAGTAAAACTTTTTTATCCGAAAGTTTTCCTTCGTATTTCGACATATCGCACTTTTTCGCCACCGCTTCAAGCGTTGCGTCAAATTCCGCTTGGTCTTTGAATATGTCGGTTAAATTCCATTTTAAGTTTTCTTTAACTTCGCTTCTTTTCTTTGCCATAATTTTTCTCCTTTATTCACTTTTCAGTCCGTATGATATAAGGACGTTTGCGTGAGTTCTGATTTTTATTATATCCCCTTTTTGAAAATCGGGGAAAGGTTTCTCTTTGTCGAATAGAATTTCTCTATCCATAAAATCTTGAGTCTTTTCCGACCACTCTATAGCGTTTATTATCTTGTATTCTACGAATCTTACGGTTTCTATTCTCTCGTCGAAAGAAATAAAAGTTATTTCGCTTTCGGTCTTTTCTCCGTCGAAAGATTCTTGTATCGCTTTAAGCCTTGCCGAAACACGCTTAAAACATATACCCAAAAACACGAACGAGAAAACTATGAAAATTCCCGTAAGCACGTTGCATAGTACGGTATAAAAGGTGTCGAGATTGTTAAGTCTGTCCGTCGACTTATACGGAAGTAAAATATGCAAGATAAAAAGGGTAATACTTCCGAGTAGCAACGCACCCGAAACGCAACAATAAAATATAAAAAGTTTTTTCTTTAATTGTTTAACGCCTTCTAAATCGGCGATAGAATAAACGTCAATCATTATTTCTCGTAAAATATAAGTCCTATCGTATTGTATCCGCAATGAGCGGTAACCGTACTGCCTGCGTCCGATTCTATAATCTCGTCGAAGTTAAAACACTCTTGTACTTTTTTCTTAAACTCTTCGACTATCTCTTTTTCGGTCGGACTGTAAGTTATAAAGCATCTCGTTTTGTCGTAATCTTTATATTCGTCCGAAAGGTCCAAAATATATTGCGATAACGCCCTTTGCAAATTACCCATATATTTTTTCTTGACTTGAAGTTTGCCGTCTTTCATCGCAATCGACGGATGAAGTTTAAGCATTTTGGTAGCATACATAACTATTGCCGAACATCTACCGCCTTTATGCAAAAATTCCATAGTGTCAATAACGAAAGATATTTGTACTTTCGAACGTGCGTTTTCTATTTCTTCAACTATCTCTTTACAAGACTTACCTTGTCTTATAAGGTCGCAAGCCCTAACGATTTGAATTCCTTGACCTGACGATAACGACAAACTGTCAATAACGTGAACGTTTTTGAACTCCTTTGCCGCAAGATAAGCATTGTTTACGCAAGACGACGAACCCGATGATATGCAAAAATGAATAACTTCGTCGTTCTTATCCTTAATTAAAGACTTAAACCACTCTTTGTAGTTATCTATCGTTCCCGCCGAAGTCTTGGGCATTATACCCTTTTCTTTAACGTATTTTATAACGTCGGTCGCCGTAATATCAACCCTATCGTGATATTCGGTGTCGCCGATTAAAATAGATATAGGCAAAATCTTTATGTCGTTTTCGCTTATGATATTTTCCGATAAGTCGCAAGTACTGTCGGAAGATATTATTATTTTTCCCATCGCCTAAATAAACTCCTTTTATTTTCTAAAAAACTTCTTTAATCTTTTTCTTAACTTTTTCGAAAAACTCTATTAACTTCTCTTTATTGTTTTCTTTCTTTTCAAAATACTTCGTGAGTTCGTCGCCTTTTTCTATCGCCCACGACGGAACTACTCCTAAAATATCGTCCGTCTTAAACGGGTTAGATATTCTCGCCCGACTGTCCGTACTGTTATTTCTATTATCTCCGAGTACGAAAATCTCGTCGTCTTTAAGAATAAGCGTTATTTCGTATCCTTCGTTGTTTCCGTTTCCGAAATAATAACCGTAATCTAAAAGGTAAAATTCGTCCGTACCTTTTTCCTTAACGTAAACCTTTTCGCCGACGATATGAACGGTGTCGCCGGGAAGGGCTATAAGTCTTTTAATATAGTCCTTTTCTTCCGTCGCTTTAATTACGACTATATCCCCACGGGTTTCTTGTTTTACGTTATTCATAATCAGCCACTCGCCGTCGTTTATCGTGGGGTACATCGAAGTACCTATAACTTTAACGGGCGAATAGACGAATTCCATCAAATAAGAACAAAAAAACAAAACTATTATTATAGCAAAAAATATATATTCTGTTTTTACGCCTTTTTCTTCTTTTGGATAATTAAGCAGTCTATTTGTTAGGTCTTGCATATATTCTCCTTAAATCACCAAAATATTATTCACGGCAAATTTAGAATCGGACTCGATTCGAAGTGCGACGACGCCGTCGTAATTTTCTATCGGCTTATTCTCATTGGAAACAAATTCGTCAATGCCTATTACGAAGTTTTGCCAAATAACGTTTGCTTTTACGTCCAACGAATATTCGTATCTTAAAAGATTACCGCCTAAAAGAGAAAATATCGTTATCGTCATCTTGCAAAATTCGTCGGTATAAACGTCCAACTTTATCGCCGACTCGTTAGTTAAAACGCAACGACCGTCGCCTATCTTATAACTTAAAAGTCCGTACTTTGAGTATGCACCGAAAATTCCACTCGGTCCTTCCACGATCGTCATACAGTCGTCTTTAACGTATATGCGACTTTTATCGACGTTGTTATCGTCGAAAGTTAAATTTTCAAGTCCTTCTTTACTCGTGTATATAAAATTCGAACGGACGGTCAACGACGGTTCTATCTTTTTATGAACGAGATAAGAACTAACCGTCCACCCGTCTTTATATTCGACCGTCGCATAAGCAAACACGTCTTGCCCCGCACCGCATAACACGTACGAAAATCCGTCTTTCGTATTTTCCGCAAGTTCCCAGTTTCTTATTCTTGACTTTTTCTCTCCTTCGTTGACGTAAATTTTAACGGACTTTACTCCGTTGTCCACGCCTTCCAAAGAAAAATAAAGCGTATTTCCTTTTTTACTTATCGTAAGTTCTACGTTTTGATGAACGGGAACGTTTTTATCTTTCAAGAACTTGGATAAAAACAATTCTTCGTCCAAACTGCAAGCACCGTCTAAATACCTATCGTACTTCGGGGCGAAATTATAAATTTTCGTCGTACCTTCTTTTACCCTTTTTAACGTATCGCAACATCTGTCGAAATCGAATTTACGACTGTTT
>JAZRYO010000033.1:0-1616 GCA_045600785.1 Christensenellaceae bacterium
AAAGGACTAATCGGCGTATGTTTATGTTCTTTTTTCTTGGGGAATAATAAAAAAATAACCGCAAACGATTATTTTAGGCAAATAGATTATTTTTGTCAAAAATTCGGTGACGATAGTCTTGCGATAGGCACGGATTTTAACGGGACTGACAGTTTACCTATCGACTTAAAATCTTATGACGATTTCAATAATTTGTTTTATTTAATGAAAAAAAACGGATATTCAAGACAAAATATATCTAAAATATTTTATAAAAATCTAAAAAATTATATTGACAATACTTATTCTAACTGTTAAAATATACGAAAAGGTGGTAAAATGGAATATAAAGTCTATTGTTTGCTTAAAAATGACGATAAAGATAAAGTCTTATGGGTTAAAGTAATTGCGGACTGTTTTAGCGACGCAATTCAAACCGCAAAAGAGTTGTTTCAAAGTAAACTGAAAGAAAGAAAATTTAATATTTTTATGTATGAAACTGCAAAATAGTTTACAAGGTTTTTAAGTATAACGCTTAAAAACCTTTTTTTTGTTATAAATTTTATATGTTTTGGCAATATTTAAGTTATGAAGGAATTTGAAGAGTGGAAAACTATTGACGTTAAAACCGATTGTAAAATAAAAAAATCTTCAAAAAGGATAAAAAATTATGGAAATTTTTAATAAAAATTACGTTGATTCCGTTACCCGAAACGCTCCTAAAACAAAGGAAAAGAGAAGTTTGTTTCACGCATTTTGGGTTGGCGGTTTTATTTGTATGCTTGGAGAAGGTATTAGACTTTTATTAGAAAATTTAGGACTTAAAGGCGACGAACTTGCAGGAACAACTTCTGTCGTCTTGATATTTTTAGGTGCTTTTTTAACGGGACTTGGTGTTTACGATAGAATAGGAAAATATGCGGGCGGTGGTTCTATTGTTCCTATAACGGGGTTTGCAAATTCCGTTGTTTCACCTGCAATGGAGTTTAAGTCGGAAGGCTATATCTACGGTCTTGCCGCTAAAATGTTCGTTGTTGCAGGACCTATAATCGTATTCGGCGTATCGGGTAGCGTTCTAGTCGGAATAGTATATTATCTCATGAATTTATTTTCATAAAAAGGAACAAAATCATTGAAAACTACTGTATTTTTTCATAATTCTCCTTCACTTATCGCAACTTCAACGATAGGTGGTCCGAAGGAAAGTCAAGGTAAACTCGGAAAATATATTGAATATAGATTAGAAGACGATACTTTCGGGGAAAAGACATACGAAAAGGCGGAGTGTAAAATGCTTTCTTGTGTTATAGAGAGGGCAATAAATAACGCAAAATTAAAGATTGAAGATATCGACGCTTTAATTTCGGGTGATTTATTAAACCAAATAATATCGTCGTCTTTTTCGGCAAGAAAATTCGACGTTCCGTACCTTGGCGTTTATAATGCTTGTTCGACAATGACCGAATCGCTATCTATTGCAGGGGCATTTGTTGACGGTGGATATTTTAACAACGTCGTATCGGCGACGAGTAGCCATTTTTCTACTGCCGAAAGACAATACCGTTATCCGCTTGAACTCGGGTGCGTTAGACCACCGCAAGCGCAATGGACTGTTACGGGTGCAGGTGCTACGGTCG
>JAZRYO010000034.1:0-4581 GCA_045600785.1 Christensenellaceae bacterium
AGGGGGGGGTAGTATATGAAAAAAGAGCCGAGCGATATAGCGTGGAAACTGTTTGAAAAAACGGGCAAAACGGGATACTATATGTTATACAAAAAACTCAAAGAGAAGAAATAATGACTGAAAAGGTAAACGGGATAACGGTTAGAGCGGTCGGGTATAAGGAAAACGACGAGATTTTAACCGTATTCACTTTGGAAAAAGGAATAATAACCGTATCGGCAAAAGGTATCAGAAAGGTAAACGCCAAAATGAAAGCGCTTAAAGAACCTTTTTGTTTTGCCGAAACGGTCCTTGCCGAAAAATCTGGAAGATATACGGCGACCGAAGTCCAAACGATTGACACCTTTTTCTCACTCCGTACCGATATTAAAAAATATTATTTAGGAACTGTCGCATTAGACTATACAAACGTCTTTTTGCGGGAAGGTATGGAAAACCCCGTCTATTTCGATTTGCTCGTAAATTATCTTAAAGACTTGACCTATACGGATATAAACGGCGTTGACTTACTTTGTAAATTTTTATATCAAGCCTTGAAAATAAGCGGATATTTCGTAAGTCTAACGGCTTGCGGTAGGTGTGGCGAAGTTATAAAAAACAAGGTTTATCTATCGCTGACCGAAGGGTTTTGCGTTTGCGAAAACTGTCGCAAAGAAAACGAAAGCGGATTTTCTATCGACACTTACAACTATTTGAAAAGGGTTTGCGTCGGCGAATATAAAGAAGAAAAAGACGAAACGAGAAAAAACGGCTTGAAGTTTTTTAATTACTATATAAAAAAGGTTGCGGACACCGAACTTAAATGTTTGGACGCTTGTATAGAGATATTATGAACTTTTTATTGCAACTGTGTTTCATATTCGTTTTGGGGAGTTCGGTGGGGTGGCTTACCGAACTTTTATTCAGAAGAATGGTACACAAAAAATGGATAAACCCGGGGCTTTTCGCAGGTCCGTACTTGCCTATTTACGGACTTGGGTTAGTATGTTTATACTGTTTCGGGTTTTTGGAATTTTCCTTTATCAAAAACGAAATCGTTAAGGTTATAGTCGTTTCTTTATCTTTCGGAATAGTGCTAACGTTTTTGGAATTTATAACGGGCATAATCTTTATCCATAACTTAAAGATTAAACTTTGGGACTATTCGAAAGAAAAGGGCAACATACTTGGAATAATATGTCCGAAGTTTTTTATTTACTGGTCGATAATCTCGGGAATTTATTATTTTTTAGTTCACCCTTTAATATTAAACGTCGTCGGTTGGTTTGAAAATAATTTGGCGTTTTCCTTCGTTATAGGCTTGTTTTTCGGATTTTTCATAACCGATATCGTATCCACTTTCAAACTCGTTAAAAAGATAAAATCTTGGGCGAAAGAACACGAAATCGTAGTCAAGTACGAAAAGTTAAAGGAAAGCATAAAGGAAAGAAAAGACGAACTTGCGGGCAAAGTCGGGTTTTTTCTCGCTTTCAAATCTACGAGAGATTTAACCGACGAACTCCGTGTATATATGGAAGAGAGAGAAGACAAATAATACAAAATAATTCAAATAACGGCAAATTCGGCCGTTATTTTTTTTAACCTTAAATTTATAATAGGGCTATGGCGAGAAAAATAGTAATAACGTCGGGCAAAGGCGGTGCGGGGAAAACTTCTATCGCAGGCAATTTAGGGGTGGCACTCGGCAATCTCGGTAAAAGGACTTGCATTGTCGACGCCGATTTCAAACTTAATAATTTAGACGTAATGTTAGGCGTGGAAAATTCGGTCGTTTACGATATAGTCGATTGTTTGGAAGGCAAGTGCCGTCTGAAACAAGCGCTTATCCAAATGCCGACGTCTAAAAACGCATACGTTTTGCCTTCCGTCAACGCCTTCGTCGAAAGGGATATCCCGACAGAAAATTTAAGAGATTTAATTGAAGGGCTCGACCGCCATTTCGATTTTATTTTGATAGACTGTCCGGCAGGCGTCGATTACGGTTTTCATACCGCCGTTTCGGTGTCCGACGAAGCACTCGTTATAACGACGCCCCAAATAGCGAGTTTAAGGGACGCCGACAAGGTGTTTACCAAACTTAAAAACTATTCGTTAAAAGCCGTCGGGCTAATCGTAAACAAGGTAAGGGGAGATTTGATTTTAAGCGGACTTACTTTATCCCCCGAAGATATTGTATCCGCATTAAAAGTCGATTTGACGGGCATTATTCCCGACGACGACAAAATGTTTTTGTATAACGCAGGATATTTGCCTAAAAATTCGGAGAGTGGAAAGGCGTTTAAGATTTTGGCAAACTCTTTGGTGTACGGAAAGCGCAAAACTTACGACTACACCAAAAACTACTCGGGGTTTTTCGGGACTATTAAAAGGGAGATTAAAAGAAGTATATGAAAAGCATAAAAGATAAAATAAGACTGCAAAGCGTAATAGACAACGACCGTATGACTTTTACCGCCGATATAGTCGATTTAATAATTAAAGATTTGTCCGTTGCCCTTTCCGACTATTTCCGTTTGACCGAAAAACCGCAAATAGAGATAATAAAACAAGACAACGGATTTTCAATAACCGTCAAGGCAAAAGCCGACGATTTACGGTCGCTTAAAAAAGTTATATAAATTTTACAAAAACACTTGCAAAATCTATTTCGTCGTATTATAATAAATTAGCACTCTCGAAGTGAGATTGCTAATTTTTATATGAAGGTGAAAAAATGAAAAGTTTCAAAACACAATCAAAGCGTATATTAGATTTAATGATAAATTCGATATACACGCACAAGGAAATCTTTTTAAGAGAACTTTTATCCAACTCGTCCGACGCTATCGACAAACTCTATTATAAGAGCCTTAAAGAAGATATATCCGGACTTTCAAGGAACGATTTTTATATTAAACTCACCGTTGATAAAGATAAAAGAACTCTTACCGTATCGGATAACGGTATCGGTATGACAGAAGAAGAACTCGAACAAAATTTAGGTACGATTGCAAAAAGCGGTTCGCTTGCCTTTAAGGAAGAAAACGCAGATTTAGACAAAGACGACGTATCGGTTATAGGACAATTCGGCGTCGGGTTTTATTCGGCGTTTATGGTTGCCGATAAGGTTGAAGTAATATCCAAGCCCTACGGAGAAACGACCGCTAAAAAGTGGGTTAGTTCGGGTACGGAAGGATACGATATCTTGTCCGCCGAAAAAGAAGGACACGGCACGGATATCGTATTATATTTGAAAAAGGACGTCGAAGGGGAAGACTATTCGACTTATTTGGAAGAATACGAACTTAAAAATCTCGTTAAAAAATATTCCGATTATATTCGTTATCCCATAAAGACTTTGACGACCAAATATAAAGACCAAAGCGAAGAAGACAGAAAGGAAGGCAAGCAAAGGGAAAGTTATCTCGAAGAAGAAACCTTAAACACGATGACTCCTTTATGGAAGAAGAACAAAAACGAATTGACGAAAGAAGATTACGATAACTTCTATAAGGACAATTTCTACGACTACGAGCCACCGCTTAAATATTCGCATATATCGATAGAAGGTGCAGTAAGTTATAAAGCGCTTTTGTTTATTCCGTCCGCCGTTCCTTACAACTACTATTCGAAAAACTACGAAAAGGGACTTAAACTTTACACCGACGGCGTATTGATAACCGAAAGGTGCGAAGACCTTCTTCCCGATTATTTCAGTTTTGTCAAAGGACTTGTCGATAGCGAACTTACCTTAAACATTTCAAGAGAAACGGTACAAAAGGATAGGCAGATTAAGGCTATCGCCCAAAACGTCGAAAAGAAGATTAAAAGCGAACTTTTAGACCTTTTGAAAAACGATAGGGAAACTTACGAAAAGTTTTGGCAAAATTTCGGACTTCAAATAAAGTACGGACTTTATTCGGGCTTCGGAATGAACAAAGAACTTTTACAAGATTTAGTTCTCTTCAAGTCGGCAAAAACGGGCAAGTATTTGACGTTTAAGGAATATATAGACGGCTTTACGGACAAACAAGAAGTTATTTATTACGGTGCGGGCAAGAGTGAAGAAGGTATAAAATCGTTGCCAAAGACCGAAGCCCTTTTAGACGAAGGCAAAGACGTTTTACTCTTTACCGACGAAGTCGATGAGTTCGCAATTAAAATGATAGGCGAGTTCGACGGCAAGAAGTTCGTAAATATCGCAAGTGAGAATAGCGCAAGCGACGAAAAAGACGATAAAGAAGATAAGCCGTTAATCGATAAAATTTTGACGGCACTCGGCGATAAAGTCCAAAAGGTCAGATTTACGACCACGCTTAAAAATCACCCCGTATGCTTATCGCAAGAAGGTGAAGTATCGCTTGAAATGGAAAGAGTGCTTTCAAAAATGCCGAACGGCGAAAGCGTAAAAGCCGAAAAGGTTTTGGAGATAAACAAGACGCATAAGGTCTATGAAAAACTAAAAACTTTGGACGACGAAAAGTTAAAAGATTTTGCCGAAGTGTTATACGGACTCGGACTTTTAATTTCGGGACTTGAAGTCAGCGACGCAACGGCTTTAACCGATAAAATCGTAGGACTACTCGCTGAATAAAATCAAAA
>JAZRYO010000035.1:0-1181 GCA_045600785.1 Christensenellaceae bacterium
CAAAAACGCAGAACTTAACGGACTTAAAATTGATACGAAAACGGCGGACGTTTTCGAACTTCTCCGTGAATACAAAAAAGATGGCGAGAAGTTCGACGTGGTAGTTTTAGATCCACCGGCGTTTACAAAAAGTGCCGATACGGTAAAAGAAGGATACAAGGGATATAAAGATATAAATATCAACGGACTTAAACTCGTTAACGACGGCGGTTATTTGATAACTTGCAGTTGTTCGCAACACTTAACCTTAAATTTGTTTTTGCAAATGATAAAGGAAAGCGTATTGCAAAGCGGAAGAAAAGCAAAACTCGTCGAGATAAGAACGCAAGGCAAAGACCATGCGTCGCCGATAGGCTATGACGAAGGGCTTTACTTAAAAGTGGCGGTAATTAAAATAGTAAAATGAATAAAGCAAAAGAGTTAAAAAGAAAAAAGACGGTAGAGAACAAAGTTAGAAAAGCAAAAAGAAATTTTGCATATTATTTGTTTTTGATTATCGTTATAGTTATTGTAATCGTCGTTGCATATTTTCTTAACGGCAAGAGTTTCGATTTTTTGTCCGACAAGGATGAAAAGCAGAGCGATAGTGCGGTTATCCCCGGCGATAGAACGGTGGTCGATAAGATTAAGGACTTAAAAATTACCTTTATCGATATCGGTCAAGGCGACGCAATACTCATAAGTTTTCCCGACGGCAAAAATATGTTAATCGACGGTGGGGATAGGGGTAAAACTTACGAGAATATTTTAGACGAAAACTTGACGGTTGACGGTCAAAAATTAAAGATAGACTATTGCGTTGCGACTCACGCCGACGCCGACCATATAGGTTCAATCGACTACGTTTACGAAAATTACGACGTCGGTTATTCATATAGACCTTACGTCTTATATAACGGTTCGAAAACCGACGGTGCATTTCTCAACTCGGATTTCAATAAAGGAAACACCTTGCAAAGTTCGGCTACTTATTATACCTATTTACAATGTGTGTACGACGAACATCAAGGCGACTCGTGGGAATTTTTCGACGACGGTTCGGACTTTACCAACACCTTCGTATTTGACGGAACGGAATATACATATACTGTTGACTTTTTAATGCCGTTTGCGAAAAATTATACCGATATCCCCAAGTATAGCGACCCAAATAACGTATCGGCTATTATTATGATAACTTA
>JAZRYO010000036.1:0-3725 GCA_045600785.1 Christensenellaceae bacterium
TCTATAACTACGCACCCTTGTTTTTCGGCAATGGGTGCGTAATTTTTTGATAAAGATTTATTGACGCAAAAAAAGGCAATATCAATATTTTCAAAAGACTTTACAGTTAGTTTTTGAACGTCAATAATGCCGAATTTGGTATTAAATTTTTTTCCGACGCTTTTTTCGGATGCAAAAAGAAATATTCTTTTTATGGGAAAATTTCTTTTTCCCAAAAGTTCCACGACCTTTCGTCCGACAAGTCCCGTTGCGCCGACGACGGCAACGTCGTATTTTTTATTCATAATACAATTTATGCAAATATTAAAATAGAAGTTAATATGCTTGTAAAATGGACAAAATTATGATAAACTAATTAAAAAGTCGTTTAGGGTGTACAAAATGAACAAATACTACGCTGTCAAAGGCGAAAAAAGTCGAATATTTACGTCTTGGGAAGAATGTCAAGCCTATATTTCCGCAAATAAAGGCAACGGATATACTCACAAGAGTTTTTCAAGTTATGACGAAGCCGAGTGTTTTATAAGCGGTGTAGATTATTACGACGAACTTATATCTAACGATTTTAATAACGGTTTTGTCGTTGCGTACACCGACGGAAGTTATGAAGAAAACCTGAATAAATATGCTTACGGCGTTGTTGCCTTAAGTAAAGACAAAGAAGAACATTTTTACGGCGTAGGCGACGAAAAAGAATTTTTACCGTCGAGAAATATTGCGGGCGAAGTTTTAGGCGTTTTACAAGCGGTAAAATGGGCGATACTAAACGGGTATAGAAAATTAAAAATATATCACGATTATTCGGGACTTTCGTTTTGGGCGAATAGAGAGTGGAACGCTGAAAGTCCGATTGCTTCCTTTTATAAGCAAGAGTTTGATAAGTTAAATCACGGAATTGAAGTCGTCTTTCAAAAGGTTAAAGGACACTCGAACGATAAATACAACGAAAAAGTTGACGAGTTGGCAAAAAAAGCACTTTTTTCTAACGAAAGCAAAACCGTTCACGGACAATTCTTTTTCGTTTCGGGACAAGACGGATATAAATATATTACCGAATACGTTTATAAAAACGCAAAACCCGTTGCAATCGAAGAAAATGGCGGGACGAAGTTGACGATAAACGGTGCAAGCATTTTCGTATTTCCGAGAGATAATTGTACGGTTATTTGCGGACAAAATAAAAAACTTTTTAACCTTGCGATTTTAGGCGGTGCGTCGTACGAAGGTAAGAACGGTTATCAAAGGATAATAAAAAGGGTTTTAGAAACCGACGAATATGGGATAGCCCTTTCCAAAAAGTTGATTAAATTGGATGACGACGATTCTTCGCTTATATTTGCTTTGGAAGAATTACACGACTTTATTAAAAACAAACTTGGAATAAACGATAAAATTTCAAAGTGTTTTGAAAAAAGCGACGACGGTTTTGTTTGTAAAAAAAATACAAACGATAAAAAACTGTTGGAAAAAGCATACGGAATTTTTTACGAAAACAGAATAAATTTTTTCAATGAAGAAAATAAAAATTATAAAAAAACAATAAAACAAATCGATGAGATTTTAGGAGAAGAAAATGACTGCGGAAATTAAACGAATAGCATATTTAATTAAAGACAAGACGGGGTTAAATTTCAGAGTTATGCAAGACGGAGATTTTTTCTCGACGATAGAAAACGAAGAACCTATAATTTTGAATACGCAAGTAAACGGTATATATCAAGATAAAATGTCAAATAAAACCTTTTTCGTGTTTACGAGAAAAGGAGAACATTATTTAGGATATATCGACGGCATTTCGGAAAGCGAAAAGTCAATAGCAAATTTGATAATAACTTTAATCGAAGGAGAATCGCTTAAAGGCGAGTCCTATAAAACGACTACGCTTAAAGATATTTTGCTCGGCGAGTGTTCGGACGGACAAACTCAAAAATTCATTTCAAAGTACGGTGCGCAAAATAAACCTTGTTCTATTATGTATATTTACGTTGCTTGTGGGGACGTCGGCGAAATTTTCGATTTTATCGAAAACTTCAAAGAGAACGAGTACGATTTAACAACGATTATCGACGATACGACCTGCGTCGTCGTCAAGTTTTTAAGCGACGAACTCGTCGAATCGGAGTATAAGTCGGCGACTTCATACGCATATACGCTTATAAACTCTATGAAAGAAGAAATTCGTGCAAGCGTAAAAATCGGTATCGGTGGCGTCGGCCGTTCGTTCTCAAAATGCGCTATCTCGTTTAGAGAGGCCAGGACCGCATATATAACGGGCTGTAAATTCGACGAGAACGGAGAAGTTTACAATTATAAAGACTATATTTTCGTTAAAATGCTTGAAGAATTGCCAAAGTATAAACTCCGTGATTATTTAGACGTTTTAATCGATGATAATTCGAAAAGTGTTCTGGCGGATAGCGAACTCGTTTCGACCGCCGAAGGTTTCTTAAATTCGAGTTTGAACGTTTCCGAAACGTCTAGAAAACTCTATATACATAGAAACACGCTTATGTATAGACTTGATAAAATCGAAAGAAATACGGGACTTGACGTAAGAAATTTCCCCGACGCATTGACGTTTAAGTTTATAACGACGATAAGCAAGTTGTTAGAAGAGAATGAAGATAAATGAAAAAATCTAAAAAGATAGTAATAATAATCGTTTCCGTTTTACTTGCGGTACTAATATTTTTTGCGGGATATTTTTCCTTTTTGTTATTTAATAAGGATATAAGGTCGTTAAACTTTATATTAAAAACTTATAAGAAAAATTATTTATATCCAAGCGACGATTATATTAGCGATATGGTTGACGGGCTTGTCGACGATTATTCGGTTTATTATACCGCCGACGAATACAAAGAGTCGGTAGACGGTTCAAAGGGTATAAGATACGGAATAGGCGTGTCTTTTTATTCTTCGACGGGGCTTGTTATTCAGTCGATAACAGGTAATTCCCCAGCCGAAAGAGCGGGAATTAAAAAAGGTGGACTAATCGTAGGGGCAAAAATAAACGGCGAAGAAAAAGTCTTTAATTTATACGACGAGTTTTCAACATGGATAACAAATATTGAAAGTGAAAAAGAATTTACGTTATCCGTCAAGTACGGCGAAGACAAGTTCGATTATCAGTTAAAAAAAGAAAACTATAGAGAATCTTTCGTTTGGTACGCAGATAAAGACGGATATTACGGATTTATCGATAACGGTGGGTTTATGTTGACTCGTCAAGGCGACGGCTATGCTTTTGACGATAAAACGGCGTATATAAAATTATCGTCTTTCTACGGAGTCGGTAGCGATAAATATTCGTGCGATTATCAAATAAAGACGGCGTTAAATAAATTTTCGATTGATAAAAGGGAAAAGATAATAATCGACCTTCGTGGCAATACGGGTGGATACCTTGACATCGTCGCACAAATTTCAGCGCATTTTTTAGACGCACCGAACGGCGAAAAGGTCGTTTATACGAAGTCGGAAGATAAAAACGGAAAAGTAAAAGAGTATAAGACCGAAAAGGTCGATTTTCACAATTACGGATTTTCGAAAATTACTATATTAGCAGATTATATGAGTGCATCGGCGTCCGAAGTTTTAATCGGTGCTATTATGGATTACGACAAAAGCGGAATAGCAAGTTTAGTCTTGTCCGGAAGAAAATCGGGAGAAGAAACAATTTATAAAACTTACGGAAAAGGCATTATGCAAACGGTGTTCGTAAG
>JAZRYO010000037.1:0-6252 GCA_045600785.1 Christensenellaceae bacterium
GGACTTCCCGTAGCATCGGCGTCTATGGAATTTACGGGTAATTAACCAATGCGAAGGATAAAACTTATTATTTCTTCTTCCGCCTATCCTTTCGATTATAAAGTTATCGACGGATTTGGCAACTATATTTACGGAAGACAAAGGGTAAAAGACCAAACTTGCATTATTCTAAACAACGTTAAAAAATTTGCGGTTTACGGCTATAACCCGGAAAACAGAAGAACTTACGCATTTTATTTTAACAACCTACCCTGCCCTAAAACTTGTATTAAAATCCGCTTTCCGCTATCGACGGGAAGGGAAGAAGGTGCGCTTCAAACCTTTACTTTAACGGACGGAAATTATTCTTTTCCTATCCGTCAAGGTCAGTTGTTTTTCCAAAACTAAACAAAAAAAATAAGGCGATTTTTTCGCCTTATTTTCTTTTATGAATTTTTTATTTAATAAGTTCGGAAGTTCCGCTTATTTCGATATAGGGCATATAGTCCGTTTCGTTAATATACTGCAAAACGACTATATCGCCGACGACCGATTTAACGGCGTCAGAAAAACTTTCTTTGTTCGACGTTAATGCTACGTCGCCGTTTAAGGTGATATTTATAGGCGTTTGGTCGCTACCTAAAACGCCAGTCATAGTGTCGAATAAATATATTCTTATAGCAGCCTTACGTCCTATAAGCGTTCCGCCCGAAAGATTTACGGATATAGGTCTATAATAGGTGTCTTCTTGAATAAATATTGCGTCCCAACCTTCGACCTTACCGCCCGTCATATTGAAAGCGGAAGAATCGTTAACGTAAGACGACGCACTGTTTACCATAATTCTTATCGCTTCGTCGTTCGGATTATATACTTCTCCGCCGTACATATTGAATACGGTTGCGTTCCGATATGCTTGTCCCCAAGCGTTAGGCCTACTGTCAACGGTAAAGCAAAGTTTTGGCGATGCGCCCGTAATGGCGATTTTGCCTGCGAATAAGTTGAATTTTCCTTCGTTCCATACGACGCTACCGTCTATCGTTTGACCTTCAAAGTTAGACTCTATCTTTCCGTTTTTATCTTCGGTCGAATCTTTAACGGTAAACTCGCCTTCGTTTTTAACGTGGAATAAACAACCGTAACTGGAATTAGAGATGATTTTGCTCGTAATACTCTTTCCGTTTAAGTCTATTTCAAAAGACTTCGAAACGACGAGTTCGCCGTGAGTTCCCAAATTTATATCGTTTGCAAGGACGTATTCTCCGCCGTTTTCAACCGCACTTTCAAGGTCCTGAACGGTCTTTATTTTGTTCTCGGGGAAAACGAGTTCGCCGTCTATATAAATCTTCGTGTTTGGACTTGCAGTTCCGACTAAATAAGTATGATAATAATCAGCCATTTTACTGTAGTTATCCTTAAATCCGGTTTGTGTGGTTTCTCCCGTAATATATACGGTTGCAAATCCGCCGGAAGCCGTATCTATCGCTATCGCAGGCTTGTTGGGACTACCACCGTTGCCCGTTCCGTCCGACGTAAACGTACAATCGGTAAAGGTTACTATCGGCTTATTACCGTTTGCATAAACCTTAAAGCCTTCACCTACGCAATTTAAGGTGCAACCTTCGAATATATAATTACCCGTTCCGTAAATCCAAACGGCGTAAAAATAAGAAGTATTTGTAAAGGTACAATTTATAAACTTTTGCGTACCGTTGTAGTTATAGAAAGAATTACTACCCGTAAAGGTACAGTTTTCGTAAGTTATATCGCCGTTATGCGCAAACCCGCAAGCCGAACTTGCGTCGGGGTTGGCATCTTTGTTTTCTCTACCCGTAAATACGACGTTGGTAAATTTAGCGTCGGGCGCTAACGTCTTATAATTAGTCGTTCCCGTAGCGTTATCTATGGTCGTTAATTTATTTCCGTTCTCGTCAACGACGCCCGATATTTCGAGTTCGGACTCGCTGTTTCCACCGCTTAAAGTATAAGTTCCCTTGGGTAAAACCACGGATACCGTTTCGTCTTTTTTAGCGTCCGATACGACTTCTTGGAGAGTCTTTTCAACGACGGTCAAATTCTCGCCGTTATCGACTATTACCTTGCCTTCGTATTCGTTCAAATCTTCACTCGTGGCAAGTTTGTCTTCGCCGTCGATAGTTATCGTCAAACGTCCCGTGTCGCTTAAAGTGAAAGTCGGGACTATAAGTTCGTAGTTTGCAACGTAATTTTTATCGCCGTCCACTTCGATATCTATTTGTTTTTCCGTAGATACTTTTTCTCCGTCCAAATACCACGCTTCGAAAGGAACGCCTTCGCTGTTTTCGTCCTTTGCGGTCAAAGTCGCCGTTTCACCGCTTAAATATACGCCCGTCGAAAATCCGTCTTCCAAAAATCCACCGCTTAATCTTACCGTGTAATAAGTGTCGCTTGCAAGCCTTTCCGTTTTATATCCGAAGTATTGTTGAGAAAGTGCGCCGTAATTCAAAAGCCCTTCGACAAGGTTAAGCATTTTTTGGTGCATTTCCAACTGATACCCGTTAAATTCAGAAGTATCGACCGCATTTATCATAAGCGCATATTTAAGTACGCTATACTTATAAGGTGCGCTGTAAATATATCCGCCTTCGCCGTTTGATACTCTCGCTTTGGCTACGAATTCGTCAACCATTTGGCGTGCGTATAAGTCCTTAAAGGTAAATACGAAGTTGTCTTCGTGTTTATTTTCTTCGGGGGATAATACGGTCGCTTTTTCTACGTCCGCACCGCTTAAAAAGTCTTCTTTACTCCAAACCAAAAGTTCGGGTGTATCGACCGTTCCAAAAACTCTTACGCCGTACATAATATGTACGTCGGCAGTAAATTCAAGAGTCGTTTCCGAAATAGCAATTTCGATTTCTTGTTTTATCCCTGCGCTAACCTTTTCGGTAGGTGCAAAAAGACTAAACGCCGAAATTAAGCCCGTAGTTAAAAGTGCCGTCAATATAAACGAGATAATTCTTTTCTTTTTCATTTTACTTCTCTCCTTAACCGTTATACTCTTGGGACTCTACAGGTACCCAAGGCGTGTAGTCGGACGAACCCGTTAGAACGTCCTCAGTCGAAAATTCGAAAACCTGAAAATCAGGCGATTCGTATTTCCATTTTTTTGTGATTTTTTTATCCATTTTTGTCTCCTCATAATAAAATCTACCCGTCTATTATACCATATTGTGTGTAATTCGGTCAACATTAAACCCTCAAACACGCATAAAGTTTATATTTATTTTAGATATTTTTCACAAAACAGTCAAAAATCAAGGAAATTATTAGCAAAAAAAACTCGGGGTTTATCGCCCCGAGAAAACTTTAACTTTTTTTACCAAATAACAGGTAGCCCGTTTTCGTAGTGCCAGAAATTGCCTTCGGTTAAGGGCTTAAATTCCGAGTAATAATAGAAGTCGTAATAAAACCACATACCTTCCAAAGTAGATTCTTCGCCTTCGTAGAACACTTTAATTTTATAAGCGGTGTCCTTGAAAGAATCATAACAAAGAGTGCCTACGTTATCGCTACCTATAACGATATTTTTAATCGAAGTACAACCGTAGAAAGCATCGGATAAAAGTCCTTTAATTTCAGTCGGGAAAACAATCGTTTCAAGCGAAGTACAGTTTTTGTAAGAACCGATATGTTCTGCGCCGTCGCTTATCTTTAATACTTTAAGCGAAGTACAATCGTCGAAAACGTTATTAAAGTAAACTATATCTCCCAATGGGATTTCAAGGTTTTTAAGCGAAGTACAACCCCTGAAACAGTTGTTTCCTAATTGTAAACCTACTTCTCTTTTTTCAAAAACGATTTCTTCAAGTGATGTACAATTTTCAAACGCTCCGTCATCGATTATGTCAATCGAACCGCCGATAATCAACTTCTTTATCGTTGTATTGCCCTTAAATGCGTTCTCACCTATTATGCGGCTTGAAACGTAACCGCCGATTACGACCGTATCGTCGATACAAGTTCCTATTCCGCTAATATAAGTATTATCGGTTTCTATACCGTTAGACGTTTTGAAAAGATAATATCCGTCGCTACAAACCGCATAGACTAAACCCGAATTAAAAGCAAAATCT
Source organism: Christensenellaceae bacterium (assembly GCA_045600785.1). Taxonomy (GTDB): domain Bacteria; phylum Bacillota; class Clostridia; order Christensenellales; family Borkfalkiaceae; genus UBA10281. The sequence goes on from JAZRYO010000037.1 coordinate 4,092, forward strand.
TTAAGGCTATCGACTTCGGCTCTCGTTCCGTCGAAGTCTAATCTCGTAAGCACGTCGCAACCCCATATCGCAGTTGAGTTAAGTACGCAGTTTTTGGAAAGACCTAAAGCGTAAAGATTGTCGCAATCTCTCATTGCGTATTCTTTTATTTCTACTAATCTCGGTCCGAAGTCTATCGCCGTGAAATAACGCCTGTCTAAAAATCCGTAAGTTTTTATTATAAAATCAAATCCTACGTCGCCTATACTGAATTCTTTATCTTGTCCTTTATAACCTAAGAATAAATTATCTTCGCCGTCTTCACAAGGAACGTAAAACGCAAAGTCGCCTACGTACGTTATTTTACTTTGCCCTTCTTCGTCGTCGAAAACGTTGAGCGCAAAACAACCTATACGGCCGAGATGAGTATCTTCGCCCTTTTCAACATTAAGCGACGAATAGTTTTCAATTTCTACCAAGTTAAAACAAGTGTCAAATGCGCCTTCGCCTATCGAAGTCAACTTCTCGTTTAGAACAACTCTATATAATCCGTTGCAACCGCCAAACGCACCGTCACCGATTGTCGTAAGATTTTTAGGACAAACGAATTCGGTAAGCGTATTGCAAAAAATAAACGCATTATTGCTTATTTTTGTCAATCTGTCGCCAAGCGTCAAGTTGTGTAGAGAATAACAGTCATAAAACGCACTATCGCCTATCTCGGAAACGTTTTCCGTTCCTTCTATAAACGCAAGGTTATGACAGTTTTCAAATGCGTGTTCGCCGATTAAAGATAAACAGTCGCTACTAAAATCAAGACGTTCTAATTCAAAGCAGGACCAAAACGCCCCGAACCCTACTTCTTTAACTCCGTCTAAATTGCCTACCGATTTGAGTTTATGGCAATCGGAGAACGCACCGTGCGCCAAGTTGTTGACTGTTGACGGCAAAATTGCAAATTCGAGATTTTCGGCTTGCGAAAATGCGTTTACGCCAACTGTGGTAAGACCGTTTGAAAACATTACGCCCTTTAAGTTTGTGTTATCGTAAAATACGCCTTCGCCTATTTCCTTTATACCTTCGTCGAATATCGAGATAGTGTTAGTGCTGTTTACTTTAGTTAAAACGCCGTTTTCAACAATTATATCTTCTAAATAAACGAGTTCGGGACTTGCGCAAATTTTAAGGGTTTCTCCTACGGTACAAGTAAAATTCTTTCCGCCGAGTTGAACGACGTCACCGTTTTTGGTCCAACACTTAACGTCGTTATCGCTTACCGTTATCTCTTGCCCCGGCACACACATACTCTTTCTACTTCCGTCGCTAAACGTTGCGTTTTCCAAATTGACTTTGTAATACTCTCCGTCGGCTAAACGGTCTAAATTATAATTGAAATACTTTTGCGCCGCCGACCCGTAAGATAACATTTGGGTGAGTAAAAATTTAAGTCCGTCGTCCGAAGTCGTATTTATCATTTGATAAGCGTATTCTATAATACTGTATTTATAAAGACGACTGTAATTGTTTCCGACCTTAACTTTTGCGTAAACTTCGTCGGTCATTTGCTTTGCCGAAAGTTCTTCGTAAGCGTAAACTATATATTTTTCTCCGTCTATCTCGTAATTGACGCTAAACGGGGTGAGTACGGTGCAGTCTTTATCGCCGTCCAAATATTCGTTGTCGCCCTTTTGCCATACCAAAAGTTCGGGGCTTCCGTCAAAGTTTTTAGTTTGAACGCCGAACAAAATATAAACGTTATCTTGAAAGGCGATATTACAAAGTTTAATCTCTGCTCTCGGCGTTAAATCGTATCCACATAAGTCGCAAGTATTATCTTTATTTTCGTCCGTATGGATACACTTGTTTTTACATATAGCGCACACGCCGTCTTTATTCGACCAGTCGTGCGAAGGTTCTAAATATCCTTCTCCGCCGACCGAAGTATACGTGTCGACGTCTATTTCGTTCAACGCAAGTTCGTCTTTATAAAACTTTCCGTGGCTTTCGTAATATTTAACGTGTCCACCTTCAAGGCAAGTCGGATTTTCCCTTTCGACTTCTCTGACCAAAACGACTCTAACCCTAAACGATTTTGAGATTTCTTCGCCTTGCCATTTTTCGCCGTTTACCGAAAAGGCGTAGCGGAAGCCGTTGTCGTCTAAATAATAGGGAACACGGATAC
>JAZRYO010000038.1:0-12962 GCA_045600785.1 Christensenellaceae bacterium
ATATAGAAAAGATTAGTCCCCGACGTCGTAACCGCCGCAGTTCCGGCCGCCACCGCCGACCGCAAGACTTCTTCTTTCCCCGCATTTTGTTCGGTCATAACCGCAACCGCCGAAATCATACTGTCGCCCGCACCTACCGTACTATTTACCGCAACGTTGGTGGACTTGCAGTAATACGCCGACTCTCTATCGACGAGTAATGCCCCTTGAACACCCAAGGAAAGCAGTACGTTTTGTGTGCCTTTTTCAATTAAAGCACGGCAAGCGACTATCATTTCATCGGTCGTTTGCAACTGCCTTTTGAAAATCTCGTTCATTTCGTCGAGATTAGGTTTTACGAGAAAAACGCCACTTTTCAAACTTTCTAAAAGTTTATCTCCCGTCGTATCGACTATCTTTTTTACACCGCAAGGAATTTTCGATAAAAGTTTACCGTAGTAATCGTCTTCGACTCCCGACGGCAACGAACCGCTGATAACCGCCACGGAACAGTTCTTTGATAAATTTCCGACAAGTTCTAAAAGTTCGGCTTGCTTTTCTTCCGACACGCTTTCACCCTTGTCGTTTATCTCGGTCATCATAGACCGCTTATCGACGATTTTATAATTCGTTCTTGCGTCGCCTTTACACCAAACGAAAGTATTTTTGACTTTTTCGTCGTCCAAACGTCTGACGAAAGTTTCGCCGTTGCCGTCGAACATAAATCCCGTCAAAAAACTGTCCCCGTTTAACCTTGAAACGCCGATTGCGACGTTTATCGCCTTACCCGAATAGGTTATTATTTTGTTTTCTACCCTATTTAATCCGCCGAGTTTAAGCGAGTCGAGTTCTATCGTACAGTCTATACTCGGGTTCGGACATATCGATAAAATCATATCTTAATTATTCAGCGTCCTTTTTTGCGTCGGCTATAACCTTATCTTGAAGGTTAGACGGCAATTCTTCGTATCTTTCGAACGCAGTCGTAAACGAACCCCTGCCTTGAGTCATACTGCGAAGTTCGGTAGCGTATTTAAGTATTTCCGATTGCGGTGCTTCCGCACTTATTACCGATTTGCCTTCTACGGAATCCGTACCGAGTATTCTACCCCTACGCTTATTCATATCGCCCATAATGTCGCCCATAAACGATTCGGGAACGGTTATTTCCATTTTCATTACGGGTTCTAATATACAAGGCGACGCCTTACTCATACCGTCTTGATATGCAAGTTTCGCTGCCGATACGAAAGCGACTTCCTTACTGTCGACGGGGTGATAACTTCCGTCGAATAAAGTACATTTAAGGTTGACTACGGGGAATCCTGCCAAAACGCCTTCCGTTCTCGCTTCTTGAAGTCCTTTATCGACCGCAGGAATAAATTGCTTGGGTACTGCACCGCCGACTACTTCGTCGACGAATTCGTAAACGCCGTCCGACGCTCCCGGAGCGAAACGGACTTTACAATGTCCGTATTGTCCTGCACCGCCCGATTGCTTTTTGTGTTTTCCTTCGCCTTCGGCAGTCTTTCTTATAGTTTCTCTATACGCAACCTTGGGTTCTTCCAAAACTGCGTCGCAACCGAATTTGGTCTTTAATTTCTTTATAATAACCGCAAGATGAGTTTCGCCGACGCCCGTCAAAAGCGTTTCGCCGGTATCTACGTTTTTATCAATCTTAAACGACACGTCTTCGTCTTGAAGTTTTTTAAGCCCACCGAATACCTTGTCTTCTTCGCCCTTTTTAGCGGCGCTTATCGCCATAGAATATTCTGCGGACGGCATTTCTATTTCGGGAAGGTCAACCTTTCCGCTTTCGCATAACGTATCGCCTGTTTTAACGTCGTTTAATTTAGCAAACGCACCTATATCGCCCGTTCCTATCTCGTCGGTAGGAATTTGCTTTTTACCCCTGATAAAGTATATCGCACTTACCTTTTCTTGAGCTTCGGTACGGTTATCGACAAGCGTCATACCCGTTTTAACTTGACCTTGAACAACTCTGAACATATTGAGTTTCCCGACGAACGGGTCAACTATCGTCTTAAATACCGATACGAGTGCGGGTTTATCCTTTTCGGCTTTGTATCCGCCCCTAAACTCTACGTCTTCGGGAGAAGGCAAAGTCGATACCATTTTATCCATTAAGTTGAATATGCCTTGATTTTTAAGCGCACTACCACCCAAAACGGTTATGGTCGTACAAGCCTTAACGCCGATTTTAATACCTTTTTCTATTTCTTCGCCCGTAAGTTCTCCGCTTTCGAAGAATTTATTTAAGAGTTCTTCGTCGTTTTCGGCAGCCGCTTCCATAAGCGCTTGGTGCGCTTCTTCATAGTCCGCTTGCAAATAATCGGGAATAGGATATTCGTTTCTCTCCCAGTCACGAAGTACGCCGTATGCGACTTTGACGAAACCTTTCATCTTTTCATCGACCATATTAGGTACTATTTGTGGTGCTATCTTATTGCCGTATTTTTCTTTTATGCTTGCAACCGTCTTTATAAAGTTGCTGTTTTCTTTATCTAACCCGTTTATAAACAAAATACACGGTATTTTATGCTTAACGCAATAATCTATCGCCTTTTCCGTTCCGACGGTAAGCGTTCCGTTTCCGCCCGTCACTATAACCGCACTGTCGCAAGAAGCGAGTGCCGAGTTAAATTCTCCTTCGAAATCGAAAAATCCGGGTACGTCTATAAGGTTGAAAGTTATATTTCTTCCCTTTTTATCGGTATATTCGCATCTGCCGACTGCCAAACTTATCGAGATTTTTCTCGCTATTTCTTCGGCGTCGAAATCGCAAACCGTGTTTCCGTCGTCAGTTCTTCCTTGACGGTCGATTGCCCCGCAATTAAATAAAATCGCTTCTGCAAGCGTCGTCTTGCCCTCGCCGCTATGTCCTATTATAGCGACGTTTCTAATTAAGTCCGTCTGTGTCATTATTTTTTCCCACCTTGTATTTTTTGGGCGTTTCCTTTCCGCCCCACGATTATATTATATTATAAAAATTTGTCAATTTCAATACCTTTTATAAAAAAAGCCCGCTTTTTTCAAGCGGGCATTTTCTTACACTCTGCAATTCTTATCCAAAAAGTCGATAAGTTCGTTAAAATCGGTAGTCGCAAGTCCGACGTATTTATCGGCACAACCGTAATAAACGAATAATTTTCCGTCTTTTACGACAGTTCCCGTAGGAAATACGCAACCTTCGTATAAACCTTGAAGTTCAAAGTCTTGGTCGGGTTCCATAATGAAATCTTTGGTCCTTGCCAAAATCTTACTCGGGTCGTTTAAGTCCATAAGCACCGCACCTACTCTGTAAACGCCCTTGTCGTCAACGCCGTGGTAAAGCATAAACCAACCTTTATCGGTCTTAATCGGCGGTGTACCGCCACCCATACGTTGAGTTTCCCACCACTCGTTGCCGGTCATTAAAAGTTTTCTATCCTTAAACGATATAAGGTCGTCGCCGAACGATATCCATATCGACGGCATTTTAACCCCTGCGTCGCTTAACTTCGGGCGTGATATCATAACGTATTTCCCGTTGACTTTTTCGGGAAATAAAAATACGTCCCTATCGTCGACCGTCGGGTCGGTTATTCTTCCGAATTTTTTATAAGTTATAAAATCTTTGGTACAAGCGAGATAACTGACCGTTATATTCTCTTTCGCAAAGAAAGGCATTTCGCTTGCGGTAACGTCGCTGTCGTCTAAATATCTCGGAGGTTTCGATACTCCTTCAACCCACGGTTCAAGCCAATATTGACCGGGGGCGTAAGCCCTTGCGGCGTAAGTCAAATAATATGCGTCACCGATTTTCATAAGTCTTGGGTCTTCGACGCAACCGCCTTCGGGTTCGTCGTGGTCGGGCGCAAAGACGGGATTACCTTTATATTTTTCAAAACGGATACCGTCCTTACTCGTCGCAAGTCCTAATTTTATTTGGTGGCGGACGTCGTTTCCCGCCGCCCTATACAGCATTATAAATTCTTGCCTTTCGTCGTCGTAAACGACCGCAGGGTTTAAGGTGCATCTTTGTTCCCAAGCGATATTCTCGTCGGGCGACATTATGGGATTTAACTTATACTTTTCGAGTTTCATATTTTTCTCCTTTCGTAAATATTTTTATTTTTAACCCGTTTGAAAATCGGTATAACGCATTTCAAACGTCTAACACGTTGAAAATTTCTCCGTCGATTGAAAGCACGTCGTCGGTGCTTATCGGCACGCCGTCTGAAAAGACGAGTTGCTTTTTCATATAATCTATCTTTTTGATTTGCCCCGTCTTTTTAAGATATACTCCCCCGTCTTTTTTCTTGTCTTTTACAAAATAAACGACGGTTATTTCGGGCTTGTCGAACATAATCCCCGATAATAGCCCGACCTTTTCGTCCAACTCGGCTTTTTCGTCTTCGTTTAACTCTATTTTCTTATCGGTATATCTCGCCGTTTCTTCTATCTCTTTATCGTAGCCGACAAGTGCGGCAAAAGGGGCGAATTGCACCGCTCTCATTTCCTTATCCATAGGCTTATGTTTTTTGGAAACGGGGCGGGATAGGTCGATTATATCGTCGTATGCACCCATATTACGCTTTGTGTCCCCCTATTTGTTTATTCCTTTCTTTCGTCGTTGCGCCTTCTTGCAAATTCATACCTTTAAGCAATGCGTTCTTGCCGAATTTTTTCTTTATCTCTATACTTGCCTTTTGCAAGTTCTTTTCCTTCTTGATTTCGTTTTCTTCCCTTGCCCTTTCACTTTCCGAAAGGAACATATCCACTTGTTCGGTCTTGGGCTTATCGTCGCTGTTTTCGGGAAGAATATTATTCGCCGTTACACTCATTCTTCTCGTCAAAAGTTCTTTGTCCAAAATTCTGTCTAAAAGTTCTTCGGTCGCCTTTTGAATAATTCTCGTTGACGACGTGTATCTTTTCAAATTTACCGAACCGTGTGCGTGCTTCGGAACTTCCCTTCCGTATCTGTCGACGGTTATTTCGCCGTTATACTTTTCACGCCTTTTTTTATCCGTTAAATTCTCTATATCGTACCCTATATGAAGGACTATTTGATTGGTTTCAAGCCCTTTATCCACAAGGTCCAAACACAGAAGTTCGGTCATTTCCTTAATTATTAGTTTAGTCTTTTCGGCGTCGTACGGCATAGTTAAAACTTGTCCCGTCGATAAACTGTTGGTTAAAGGACGGTAAGATTTTATCTCTTGCATAGTGCAAGGTTCGTAGCCCCAAGCGTGATCGATTAGAAGTTCGGCGTTTACTCCGAATAGCCTATATAACTTGTCTTCGTTATATATCGAACATCTCGCAATATCACCCATAGTGTAAAGTCTGTTTTGTTCGAGTTTCTTTTGGTAGCCGACTCCCACTCTCCAAAAGTCCGTAAGCGGTCTATGACTCCAAAGTTCTTCTTTATACTTTCTCTCGTCGAGATACGCCATACGTACGCCGTTTTCGTCGGCAGGCATTTTTTTGGCGACTATGTCCATTGCGATTTTGCAAAGATATAAATTAGTGCCTATCCCTGCGGTTGCGGTAATTCCCGTTTCCTTTAAGACGTCTTTTAGAAGTTTCATAGTAAAATCTTGCGCCGAGAGTTTATAGTTTTTAAGATATACCGTGGCGTCGATAAAAACTTCGTCGACCGAATAGACGTGAATATCGTCGGGTGCAACGTATCTTAAATAGATATCGTAAATCTTCGTGCCGTACTTTTCGTAAGTCGCCATTTTGGGCGTTGCGACGATATACGAAAGTTTAAGGTTTTTATCTTTGTTTAATTCGTCTGAAAGATAAGATTCGCCCGTGAAATCTTTATTACCTATCTTTGCCCGTCTTACACGATTTACTTCGTTTACTTTTTGCACGACTTCGAAAAGTCTTGCACGCCCCGGTATTCCGTAGGCTTTAAGCGACGGCGATACCGCAAGGCATATCGTCTTTTCCGTTCTCGAAGAATCGGCGACGACGAGATTAGTGTTTAACGGGTCTAACCCCATTTCGACGCACTCGACGGACGCATAAAAAGATTTTAAGTCTATCGCTATATAAGTTTTCATTATGCGTCCCCCTTTATTTTGCGTTTAACAAATTCTTAAACGAGTGATTTAATAAACAAATAATCGTCCCTATAATCTGAACTTACTCCGTCTTTCCAAGTTCCCGTCCTTTCAAAAGTAAAAGGTCCAACAAAAGGATATTCCGACTGATTAGGTCTATGGAAAGGTCCTAAAAGATTTCTGTTCCCGACGGTTAAAATAATTTCTATTTCGTTTTCGCCTTTAACCAAAAACTCGGATATATCCAAAGTGTCGTTAAAAAGCATATTCCCCGCCTTTTTGCCGTTTACGAAAATCTCGGCGTAGTGAAAACGCTTGTTAAAATAGAGAAGTTTCGAAGTGTCTTCGACAAACACTTTCTTTTTGAGTTTTATATCTCCCCTGAAAAACGGAAAACCGTCCCGAATAAGTTCGCTGATTTCGGTTTTTTGTTTTGCTATATAAAAGTTTTGACCTAAAACGCCGTCTTCAAACTCTCCCGAAGTAAAATCTCCGTAAACACCGAAGTCACCCTTTATAAATATCGCTTCGATATTACTGTCGTAAACCAAACAGTTTTTCAAACTCTCGGTTACGCCTTCTCCGAATAACGCATAGTAAACGCTTTCGCTTTGGAAGTAATTCATTTTTACGACAACTTCGTTATTGCCGACCTTAACGTTATCGCCCGAAAAATACAAGAGTTGTTTTTCTACCTTCGACCTACCGATAGGTTTAATTTCTTTACCGTTAAGCGATACCGAAATTAAATTGTTATTCTCTACAAGCACGGTTAAATTTTCGGGCTTTTCTTTGACGGAAAATTCGTATTTTAAGTAAAGGTCGCCTTTATATCTTCGTCTTAAAAGTTCGTCCAAAATTCCGAGATGATGAATAGGCTTTCCGAAGTTTTCACCGTCGAAAGAATATCTCGCTAAATCGAGAGTTAAATAGTTGTCGGGTTTATTTTCTACCGTAAACGGCGACGATAAAGTCAAAAGTTCTTTATCTTCGACCGTTTTAACGTCTTTATTTTGCGGATATAAAATCATAGATTCGCCGTCTTTTAATTTGAGTTTACAAGGCGTATCTATATAACTGTCCGAAATTATATCGTAGCGTAAAAACGACTTATAGCCGTCTATTCGTATCTCGTATTCGGTTTCTTCGCCAAGGTTGATAAGATATATAAATTCTTTGCCGTCGTCCGAAATTCTGTGCGTATATCTTACGTCTTCGGACTCGGTTGCCTTAATGCTTTGCGATGATAAAATCTCGTTTAACGTAGTATTCGATTTAAGATAAGAAAAGTCGTGTTCTACGCCTTCTAAATATGTCGGCGTATTGTCGACAAATAAAATCTTACCGCCCAAACTCATAAATTCTTGCAAAAGTTTATCGGTAGATTTTTCTATATTGTAAATTTTCGGAACGACTATATATTCGTACGAACATTTGCCGACGACGAGTTTACCGTCGACGACTTTTCCGTACTTTCTCAATATCGTTTCGTCGAGTATGTGGTGCGGTATTTGTTTTTTCGATAGAAGGTGCGAATTGTTATAGTATGATAAGTTCAATTCTTTAAGCCCGTAAAAAGTGCTTTCTTCATAACGCTTGAAGAAGAAATACGCACTCGTAAGCGGTGATAAATAGCCGACGTTTACTATCTCACGACTTTCGGACAGGGTTTTGCCGAGTACCGAAAAATAGTCGTTGAAATTTTTGAAGTCTTTTTCTACCCAAGGATTAACCGCCGAAAAATGTGCGGGACAATCTCTCTTTCTTTGTCCGTGTTCGCTATACGGCAAAAGGTGTTGGCACATTAAATTTATGCCGTAAACGTACGACGACTCGGCAACCTTTTTTAGTTCCTTCGGGGTTATATCCCAACCTGCGCCTGCGAACGTTTCGACTAAAACCTGTCTTTTATCAAGTTCGGACGCTACCGAACCTAATTGCTTTGCCGTGAGTTCGTTGCAAAGATATCTCGTAAGCCAATCTATCCCCGGAATATGTTCGTACTCGTAAAAAGCCATAACTCCACCGGACGTCATAAGTTGACCTACAAGAGATTCTTCTTCAGTGTAATGACCGGTCAGTTTATACCCGTTTTCGTCACACCATAAGTATATTTTTTTGGCGAAGTTTTCAAGCATTAACTCTTGCATTAACTTCCAATATCTGTATCTGAATAACTTATAGCCTTTCTTCTCGACGAATAAAAGCCCGAGTCCGTCCAAAATATCTTCGCCGTATTTCTTCTTAAATTCGTCGGGCAAAATACGAGTGAAGGCAGTCGCCCAACGGAAGTATTGCGGTTCGTCGGTGAAAAATCCTTTAAGCGAAAACGTATCACGCTTTTTATATTCTTCGTGAGTTAACGCCAAAAATTTGTCTACGACTTCGCCGTTTAATATGTCCGCCGTCGAACCCGAATAGTTTGCATAAACGTTCAAAACGTCGTCGCCACCGTTTACCCTTTTAAGTTCGTCGCCTGAAAGCGAATAGGAAACGAGAGATTTTTCGTCGTACTTGCCTTTTGAAAAGGTAAGATACATATCGTGATTTTCTATATCTTCTAAAAGTTTTCCGCCTGCAAAACCGCTCGGCCAACCGTTTTCGTCGTATGCGTAGGCCTGCATATCGAGTTCTTGCGCTTTTTCTCCGCAAGATTTAATACACGAAAACCACTTATCTCCCAAATATTCGGTTTTAAGTCCGCCACGGGCGTGCATAAAAAATCCGCCGACGCCTTGAGAGTTCATCCACTCCATTTGGTCGCATAAACCCTTTTCGTCGAGTTCGTCGTTCCACGACCAAAAAGTTAAACACTTGTATTTGCTTTCTACTTGTTTCATTTTTACTCCTTAAAAATTATTTGACTTTTATTTTGAATATGTAGCGTTTAACTGCGCTATTTGACGGCTTATCGATAATTACCCTATGTGCGTCGTCGGGAAAAACGATATAAATTTCCCCTTCTTTAACTTCGAGTCTTTTAATCGAATTAGGGCTTACGTGCCTTACGTCCTTTTCGGCGTTATAGTCGTCGATAAAGTTTTCGGCGTTTCCGTAAAAAGCAATTTCGTCGCCCTTTGTAAAATAGAATACGTCAACGTATTTTTGGTGTATTTCCAAATTACCGTCGCCCGACGGTTTAACGTCTACGACGTTGACGTAGTCGTCGTCCCCCAAATCGTGCTTGCCGAAGACGGCGTCGGGATTACTTTTAATAAAGTTTGCAACCTTGTAAAATCCGCCGTTTAAGGCTTCGTATCTTTTAAGTCCTTGTAAATTCGTTATTATCATTTTTCTCCTTTTTGTCTTTTATATTGTATTTGATATAAACCCTTTTGTCAATGCTATTTCGTTTTTTTATAAAAAAACGAGTGGATTTTCGCCACCCGTTTATTTTCCTATTAAAACCACTTCGTTTACAGGCAAATATTTATCTTTAGACAAACGTTTGCTTTTGACGAATTTTCCGTTTTTGTATATCTCGATATACGCCGACGATATAAGCCCGTTTTTCTCGTAAGATAAAACCTTCGCCTTGCCTTTTTCAAGTTCGTCGGTATATCTTATCTCCCTTTTCGGCGGTGGCAAAACTTCTTCGGTTTTAGATATTCTTTTTATTTCGTAGTCGTTTTCTTCGCCGTAAATTCTTATTCTTATTTTTCTGCCGTTTGCACTTGCGACGATATATAAGTCGTTTTCCGTCAAGTTGACGAATTTTAAGTCGGCGTATCCGTCCGATACCATAGCGTCGAAAGACGGCTCGACGTATGATACTTGCAAACTGTGTTGATGCCTTTCGGTTATCTCGACGTTAGATAAAATAAGTGCGTTATATAGGGTTGACGACACTTGGCAAACGCCACCGCCGACTCCTTCTTGGAACTGCCCGTTTATAATAACTTTCGACGGCAAAAAGCCCCTTTCTTCACTTCTTTTGCCCACCGTTTTATTAAAAGAAAATTCTTCGCCTTTTTTAATTATCGTGCCGTTTAGATAACTTATAGCAAGGTTTACGTTAGATTTTCTCTCCGCCGACGACGAAGAATAATCGGTCGAAAACTCGCCACGCTTTACCGTCGCTTGTTTTAATTTTTCAACCGTTATCGCCGGCTCGACTTTCTGCTTTTCGACCGTAATTTTTTCTATTCCGTTATTTAACGCATAGTCTATTTTTTTAGTTAGTTTTTCTTCGTCGATTTTATATCCTGCCTTTTCTTTTTCATAGACGAAAGGCTGTTCGTTTTCGGGATAAATTTTAACGCACGCATCTTTGCCGTTAACGCCGTTTTCATAAGCAATGCCACTTACTATTTCTTCGATGTTTTTAAGGTAATACTTTTCTCCGTCAAAGTCGATTTCGGGATAATAAAAATCGTAGCGGTTATCCCCTATAATAACCGTTAGTTTTTTATCGGTTTCTTGTAAAAACTGTGCGTTAACCGTTCTATATCCCGATATTAAGTTAAAAAATAAGCCCACAGTCAAAACGACTGCGGGCAAAAATTTGATTTTCCGCATTACACATATTTTGTGCTTACGGTAAAATATTATTTGTCTTTTTTTAATTCTTCCAAAATGTTTTGCAAAAGTTTCTCGGTTTTCGTCGGTTCTTCCGCCTTTCTCTTTTCTTCGGCTTCTTTTTCCGCCTTTTCCTTTTCGGCTTGTTCGTCTCTTATTTTTGCAAGGGCTTGAATATCTTTACGCTTTTTCTTTTCTAAACGCATTTTGAAATATTCTTCCTTGGTAAAACCGAAATATCTCGCATTTTCTACGTCGTGCATTTTGTTTACGGTCTTGACGACGAAAAACAAAACGATAGCGATAATAAAGAAATTGATAATTGCGGTTAGAAACGCACCGAAGTCGATATATATCGATTTAGCCATATCGACAACTCCGCCTTCTTCCACTTTGGATAAAAACCAAACTGCGCCTTCCATACCACGTCCGCCCGTTATCTTCATTATAATAAAGTTAACAAACGGCATAAGTATTTGATTAGTAAGCGCATTTACGATTCCGCTAAAAGCACCGCCGATAATTACGCCGACGGCAAGGTCCACTACGTTTCCACGTTTGATAAACGTCTTAAATTCTTCAATAAGTTTTTTCATATTCAGTTAAAACGGTAACCGTCCCCCTTGTTTTCTTCTTTCATTTCCGCATTTTGACTTAACGGCGGAAGAACGTACGGCGGTATATAAGCGTTTGCCGTAATTCCCGTAATCGCCGCACGGAGATGCGGATATAATTCGTCCATTACTTCTTTGACGAGTTCGCTTTGTTCAAGTTCGTTTATGACCTTGAAGTTCGCCAAAATGCTTACCGATAAGTTAAAAGGCACGGGGGAAGAAATATCTTCGTTTACCCTTGCGGACAAACTTGCGATAAGCATATTCTCCTTTCTTCCGACTTTACACTCTATTTTGGGTACAATCTTAAATTGAGTACCGTTTTTAATGCCTTCTATCGTTGAAAACTCTATTTTGTTTACCTTAAATCCCATTAAACTAACGTCTTTTGCCATTTTTATCTCCTATATTTATTTTCATATCTTTCAAGCGATTCTTTAATTATTCTTAACGCTTCGTCTTCTTCCAAAACGGTCTTTACCGCCGTTTCCTTGTTTTCGAGTTGCTTATACACGCTAAAGAAATGTTGCATTTCGTCGAAAACGTGCTTGGGTAAGTCTTTTATGCTTTTATACCCGTTATAGTTTGGGTCGGTAAACGGAATAGCAATAATCTTTTCGTCCATTTTTCCGTTATCTATCATAGTGATTACACCGATAGGATAAACGTTTACCAAACTTAACGGAAGCAAACTTTCCGAACAAAGTACCAAAACGTCAAGCGGGTCGCCGTCTTCGGCAAGCGTTCTCGGTATAAATCCGTAATTTGCGGGATAGTGCGTCGATGTATATAAAATTCTGTCGAGTATAAGCATCCCCGTCCTTTTGTCGAGTTCGTATTTTTGTTTTCCGCCTTTTTGTATTTCAATGACCGCCAAAACCCTTTCGGGCGTTATTCTTTCTTGTTCAACGTCATGCCAAATATTCATATTTTTTTTCCTTATAATTATATATCGATTTTGTTGAGAAGGGTTTCGTCGTGTTCACGAAGTTCTTTGGGTACGATTATCGTGTCGTAATCGACGTAATACTTCATTTTTCTTATCGTGAAATAATCGACTTGTCGCACACACGCAAATACTACCGCAAAGCAAGGCGATACTATAAGCGTGCCGACGCCGAAAGTAAATACCGAAGTCGAAACGGTTAAATAGAAGAAAAAGACGTGCATTATCAAATACGCTTTGAACATCTTCCAAAAGTAGTTTTTTGCGGGTAATAACCCCGTCTTAAATCCGTCTTTCAAACTCGTTTTGCCAACGACGATATTTGACATTACTTGACTCATAAACGTATAGTAAGTCGTAATTAAAAGTATAAAAACGAGTACGCACGCAAACAGACATAATGGTATCGAAATCCACCCAAGTCCCGCTATAAGTCCGTAAATAGCACCGATAACGACTACGCTGTATAATAAACTTAATACTGCGTTTACAAGTTGGTATTTGAGTATTTGTTTAAGGTTTTCAAGCATTACGGCTATAAATCCCCTTTGCGATAAAGTGGACATATATTCGTTTGCGAGTATCATCATCGTACAGTCGCTTATCCCCGAAAAGAATTTATATAAAAAGAATAAAACGACGCCTAATAAACCCGTTAAAACCAAACTGCCGACGTTTGCACTTAAATAATTGTTTAACGCACTTAAATGAGTTTCGAGGTTGTCCTTAAACGCAGGAAAATTGTCCATTGCGTCGATAATGCCTTGAAAGTCTTTTATTAAATCTCCCGTTTGCATAAGCAGGGGCGCTAACCTTATTTTAAGGAAT
>JAZRYO010000039.1:0-4886 GCA_045600785.1 Christensenellaceae bacterium
CTGAATTAGACCTTGTCGGTCAATGAAGTCGTGAGAGTTTACAGTTAACAATGTATAACGCCGTTTATAAACCCCAAAAAAAAACAATGCGTCCCAAAAAATTTGGGACGCATTTCTTCATACTACGGAATAACACATAGATTTTATACCGAAAAGTGTAGATAAAAATTTATGAAGTATGAGAAGTTTTTTCGTTATTCCGTAGATATGTAGCGAAAATGTTTTAAGCGTCAGAACCGGACTCCGACTCCGATGCTTCGGTTACTTGAACTGCGTTGACGATAATATCTAAATAAACGCCTTTGCCTTGTGCATCGTTGTTAATACTGTCGTTATCGACAAATTCGATTTCAACCGTGAAAACTTCGGAATCTATTCTATCGCCCTTTTTAGCACGAAGAACTTTAATACCGTCAACTTCGAGTTTAGTTGCGTCGGACGCCAAAGTGTTAGTACCTTCGGAATCGGTCAACGTAACGGTAAGTTGAGATAACAACGTATTTTGTGAGCCAAGTTGCGTGCCTTGGTCGTCAACTGCAATAATCTCGATAGAATACTTAAACGCAACGGTGTCAAGGTTAGAAATTTCAAAGGTTGCCGAAAGTGAACTTCCGGGAACTACCAAAGCACCGTCGGGTAAATCGAAAGCGTTTGAAAGCGTAGTTGCATCTACGTTTTCACTGTCTTCGCCTTCGGTCTTTAAGAAACCGTCTTCGTCTAAAGTGCTATAACTGTGTGCCGTTCTAATAAGAGTTGCTTTTAAGTTGCCCGCATTTAAGTGGTTTTTAATTTTTACCGAATCGGTAAACAAAGCGAACGTGCTTGCGGTAATCAAGGTTACGCAAAGCGCAATCGTAATCAAAGCAACTAACAAAACTCTTAATTTACTATTTGATTTTGTTTTCATAATTTTTACTTCCTTTTATTGTTTCAGTGTATTATTCAGCACGAAAATTTAATACGTATCTTTCGATTAAATAATCGAGTTGGTCTGAATCCATTAAGCCTTTACCCATAGATATCAAAACGTATTCCGAAGGATAGCAACAAAATTCTTCGTAAGTCATAACGTCTTGAAGATTTTCGTATGTATATAAACCGAAAGTTTCGATATCAAACGCCATTTCTTCGGCATTATACGTCAAATCGTCGTCGTAGGTAAATATATTAAACATACCCGTTATGCCACCCGGCATAGACAACATATCTTCTGTAAAGAAATCCAAATGTTTTGCCGTCGGGAAAGAATAACAACCGACCGTTTCAGTCGTTATAGTTGCTTTATCTAATACAACGCTTCCTGATACGAAGTTTTCTCCGTCGTAAGTTCCCGTTGAGAATCTGTGTCCGACGAAGTCGGCAACGTTATCTAAACGCAAATAAACGTATTGCATTAAGTCAAGGTCGAAAAATCCGTGTTCGCCGATTATTCTCGTAGTTTGACCGTTAGACCAAAGCAAATTCACAACGCTATATTCTTTTACTCCGTCCGCTTCGATAAACGGTATGCTTGCTTCCACTACTTGACCTGTTAAATGGTCAAACGCCAAAACCTTATCATCCAAAGTCAAATCTTCGACTTTCTTCTTGCTTCCGTCCGCCATTGTTATAAGCGAACCTGCGGCAAGACAGTTTGCAGCGGCTTGCTGTGCTTCTTTACTAGGCGAGAACGTTCCACCGTTAATATTTAACGTTGTTATACTACTCGTTCCTGCAATCCAGTATTCTTTACCTTCAAAATATCCCGAATAAATCGTAAAACTATTACAGTTATCAGTCCAAATGGCGAAAGAATTATCCGAAATATAATTACCACCCTTAAACGAAACGGCTTCGGTATTCTTATTCTTTTTACCGAAACAATATCCTTGAGTTGCGTGAATAGTTCCCGTTTGTTCAACACTTAAATCGGCAATTATAGTTTCTTTATTGCTTGATCCGGATTTTGTGGAAGTTAATAAAGCCGCACCCGTACCCGTATAAGTTAAAGTATGTCCGTTAAGGTCGAATAACGTTTGTCCGCCGTAGAATATTCCGTAATCACAACCGTTGTAACTACCACTTTTTTCAAGTGTTACGTCTTTCATTAGTCGAACGACGTTTCCAGCAGTTGCTTCGGCAAATGCTTCTTGCAAAGTGCCATATTCTTGATACGGAGTTGAACCCGTAATATATTCGGGGTGTCTGGTGTCCGAAGTCTTATATACGATTGCCGTAGCATTAAACTTGGTCGTAAATTCTACGAATAAAGGTTGTCCTTCATCGAAAATTTTAATTATTGAATATTCGTCGCTACTCGGTTCTGCACCTGTCCATTCTATTTCTTCGAAACCGTATTCAACGAATAACGATTCGTATCTTCCCAAAACTTTACTTTGGTTGGAGCTTTCGTTTAAGTAAACGGTTTCGCCTTGCTTTAAGACCACTTTATCTTTATCGCAAAGAGTTAAATCTGCAAATGCTATTGCGTCGTTTCCGCCACCTTCGTAGCAGTAGTATACGTTCGCCACTTTTGCAACGTAGGAAACGGGCGCTTCGTCTTTAACAGTAAATACTTTCTTACCTTCGACGATTTCTCCTACGAGATACTTGTTTTCGGGAATATATCTTGCAAGACCGTCGCTTGAATAAGTACCGTTGATAACTTGTAAGACGTCGGTATAACGGTTATTGTTTATATCGTGCATCTTGCCCGTCATATTACCGGTCGATACGTAATTACCGCTTTCGATAAACACGCTGTCTTTATCGGTACATTCCGTAAATACTTCGTCGTATTTTCTTTGAAGCGATTGTTCGAAAGTTTGATATCCCGTCTTATAAATATAACGTCCGTATAAATCTTGGTCGAACGGGTTAGTCGCATCTGCTCTCGTTAAATCGTCTTCAATGTTCGTATAGTAGAATACGTTTTCTGCGGTAACGTCAAGTCCGTCGAGTGCAACATTTTTAGCGGGAGATAAAGGATGATGTCCGTAAATCTTCGTAAAATCGCCATAGTTATTGTCTTTCCACTTAACGATAGTCGATTGGTGATATCCTATACGGAACGCAACTTTCGAAGATTCAATAGTACCGTTTTGAATTCTGACGTTATTACAATCGTATAACGTAAACGCATATCCCGTACTTAACCACGAATTACCGTTTAAGTCGATTACAACGTTTTCGACGCCGGCAATAGTACCGCTACCCTTAAATTCGGGGTTGATAAGTTTTACCGTTCCGCCGTCGTTTGCAGCCAAAACTGCTTCTTGAAGAGTCGTGTAGCAAGTTTCTTCGACCATAAACGAACCTGCTCCGCAAACTTCACCGTTGCAAACGTGAATACAAGTATTGTCGTCGCCAAAGTCGTGTCCGATAGGTTCAACGTAATTTATAATAACGTTTTGACAATCTCCGCAACGAACGAATTCGTTTGCGCCTTCAGTACAACTTACTTCTTTATCTACCCAAGAAAGATGAGTTAACGTTCCTTGGTGAGTGCAAGTCGATTCGGTATCGAATTTCTTGGTATAACTAAATCCACACTCGACACAAGTATAAGTGACGTATCCGTCTTTAATTTCGGAAACGAAGTCGTGTTCTTCACAACGCTTTTCTTCTTGGTCTGCTTCGACTTCTATATCGAATACCACGTCGTCAAGTTCGGGGCTAACAACGAATTCAACGTCCTTAACGTTTACTATCTTGTTTCCTTCGTTATCTACGATAGGACTTGCGACCTTTCCGTCTTCGTCCTTTATACCGTTCTCGGCTGTCTTTATTACAACGGGTTTATCGATAATTACTTCTTCTTGTGGGTTTAATAAATAGTTTATTACGATTTCCGCATTGTCTTCGGCATCGTCAATCGCTTCTTGAACAGAAGAATAAAGTTTAACGTTTAATTCTTCGTCGACGATAATGACAGGTGCGAAAGATTTAACTACGGTGTAATCCGAGAAAGAACCGGTATTGAATCTAACGTATCCGTCTTCCCTATTATAGTTTTCCATACCGGCAACTTGAATCGTTTCGAATCCGCCAGCACCGTTATCAACGTGGTGGAATACTGCGACGTAATCAAGGTCTAAACCTGCATATAATTTAACGTCGATATCTTCAGTATCGTGTTCGACTACGTTATCGTCTTTATCAAGAACTTTTATATCGTAAGTTATTTGTTCCAAAGGCTTTTCGGGATTAGTCGAGTTAACGCCTTGCAAAGTAAACGTTTTAGCCGTTTGGCTTTCGCTTACTACTGCCTTTAACTTATAATCTTCGCCGATATTAGCATTTGGAACAGTGGTTATAACGGCTGCAAAGTCGTCTTGTAAAGTGACAACGCCTTTTTCGGGGTCTTCTTCAGATGCCGTTGCAACGCCGACTATACCTTCGTTCATATTGTCGTAGAATATGTTTTCCACAGTTATATAATCTTCGGTATGTGCATTGCCTTGAATTGCTTCAACGCCATAAACGATTTTAGTAGAAAGTTCTTGATATTGATTTCCCGCAGTTATAGGGAATTCAATAATAACTTCTACGGTTTTTGCAACTGCGCCTTCCGATGCGGGAACGTCTAATACCGCCCAGTCGGAATATGCGTTGTATCCCGTCATCTTTTCGCTCAACGGATTAAATCCGCTATCTTTAATAAAGATATTTAAGCCTTGAAAAAGTACGGGGCCGGATAAACATCTTGCATACGTTCTGTATTTTGCAAGAACGTTATCGTTATTTATTACTTTAATGTTAAACGAAACTTTATCACCGGGAGTTAATTTACTTAAAGTGATTTCGTTTCCGCTTAACGTCGCAGTTCCGCCGTTTTTGAAAGTTCCGCTTGTTTGGTATTCGTAAACATACTTATATCCGTATTCGTCGGTCAAATCGCCGTCGTC